>JBFZEW010000195.1:0-8306 GCA_041306665.1 Spirochaetota bacterium
TTACTGATCACTCTATATGCACAGTATTTTACGCATTTTCCGCAATCAGTGCATTTGCTCTGGTTTATCTCTGGTGCAGAAAATCCATTTTGCGTAATTGCTCCGACAGGACAAACCTGCAGCAGAGGACATCTATGATTTTGCGGACATTTTGACGCTGTTACTTTTACCATTTTTAATTTTCCTTTTTAATATATTTTCATCATTGCAAATTTAATTTTTAAATCTGAAGTTTAATGTATGTTTACAATTCGTAAAATGTATTTTTAGCTTATTTGATATGATAATGGCTTATTAAGTCCTTTTCGGAATATCATATTCTTAGCTTTCCTTTATGCTGCAATTAACCCGCCTAGAATACATCCATATATTGTACTGATGTATGGATTTGATGTAATGGGGCAGGTTCCTGTTGAGCATCCTACGAGTTTGTAATAGCCGAACCCGATAGCGCCTCCGATTATGACACCTAACACTATTTTTATCATTCTGTGACTCCTTAAATATTTAATTATTCTAATATTTGAATATGTTTTGTAAATTTTTTTAATTTTCATTTGTTAAAACTCCTATCACTTTTAAAGCTTTTTTACTGCATACTGAGTATATAATTTCTTTTCCATCTCTTTTGCCTTCGATTATACCGGCAGATTTAAGCAGTTGCAGATGCTGAGAAATTGTCGGTTGAGGAACATCGAGGCAGTTTACCATATTTCCAACATTGCTTTCGTGCTTTGACAGCTGTTCAACAATGCAGAATCTCACTGGATGTCCTAATGCATGAAGAAGAGCTGCTTTAGTTTCTATTTTTTTTGTTATATTCATATATTCGAATATAGTAATATATTTTGCGATCGGCAACAAAAATTTTTAATTATTTTTGAAAAACTGCGGCATTCTTGTTGAAATTATATAATTCTTGAATTATATAGATTATATGCTATATTAATCATAATTGAGAAATATAATGATGCGCTTGGAGGTTTAATCTTTTGAACAGGATTGTAGTGTTTGCTCTATTTATGATTTTTTATATTTCCGGTCATTTTCTGGTTTACCGGTTGTATTCATCGGTATTTAAAATTAAATTAAGCAGAATTATTATGTTGTTTCTGATTTATTTTTTCGCGTTTTTATACATCATAGTAAGAATATTTGATAAATATCTTCCGGATAATCTGCAAATATTTCTTAATCTCATTGGCGGTTTCTGGTTCGCTGTAGTTTCGTATCTTCTGATTTTTACGATAATTTATTATCTTCTGTTTGTTTTCCATGTAATTCATTCAAAATTTTTTGAAACTGAATTAGATATTACGCGTCTCCGGTTTTATTACATCATATCATCATCAGTATTTGTTCTGATGGTGATAATTTATGGATATTTCAATGCTGTTTCTCCGCGAATCCGTGAATTTCAAATAATAACAGATAAAAATCTTCCTCAAAAAGAAATTCGAATCGTCATGGCATCTGATATTCATCTTGGATATTTGATCGGGAGAAATGCGGCTGACATTCTTAAGCAGAAAATTAATTCTCTGAATCCTGATATTGTTTTAATTCCCGGTGATATTGTCGATGGTGAAATAAACTATATTACCCAGAAAGACAGCGGAAGGCCATTATCTCAAATTTCATCGCGGTATGGGGTTTTCGCGTCCATGGGAAATCATGATTATTTCGGAGGCGGTGAAATTACAGTAAAATATGTTGCCGGGCTGGGAATGCGAATGCTCCGGGATGAAGCTGTGACCGTCGCTGACAGCATTACTGTTATCGGACGAAATAATGTTTCGTTCGGGCATCGGGAAAATATAGCGAGGAAACCGTTAGATGAAATTATATCCGCATATAATATTGATATGTCTGATTTTATAATACTGCTTGATCATGAACCATCTAAACTTGATGATGCATTGAATAATGAAATTGACCTTCAGCTTTCGGGTCACACTCATAATGGACAATTCTGGCCGTTCAGTTTAATTGTGAATAGAATTTATGAGTTGCCGTGGGGTTTCATGCAGAAGGGTCAGACATCATATTATGTGTCATGCGGTTACGGCACGTGGGGACCGCGCATTCGGATAGGTTCTCGATCTGAAATTATCGTTTTTACGATTAAGTCGCGGCAGCAGAAATAAGTAAGAGTTAACAGCTGCTGACGCAGTAAAAATAAAAGTAACAGAAGGCTGCAACTGTACGCCAAAGCGGGGAGAAACTAAATATAATTCGTTTCTGGTTTTGCGGTTGATTTACAGTGTATTTTTTTGCAAAATAATATCTTGTAATGTTAAGCGTCTTGAATTATAATTATGTTTTGTCGGATTAAATTAATTATATTGAAATGATGTTTAATGTCTATATTTCAAAGCAGGTATTTTCGTGAAACATGATTATGATCTTTTGATTATTGGAGCAGGAACGGCTGGTGTTGTAGCTGCGGTTTATGGCAAAGCGCTTTATAAAAAAGTTCTTGTTGTTGAAAATGAAATCCCCGGCGGAAGAAATTTTTTTTCTTTTACTTATCCCCTGAATGCCTTGATTTCAATCGCGAGAAAAATAAGCAGCGTTAAATCTTTGGACGGACTTGGATTGTCCTGCGACAATGTCGTAATGGATATTTCTCTTTTGAAAAAAAAAATTGATGAAACAATAAAAGTTATTGCCGAAGGCGTATCTCCGGAAGTATTTACCAAAATGGAAATTGATTATGTAAAGGGAAACTGTTCCTTTGCTGGTCCGAATTCAGTGTCGCTAAACGGAAAAGTCGTCACCGCTGCGAAAATCGTTCTTTGCTGCGGTCTTGTAAACAGCATACCGGAGATAGACGGTCTCACTGCTGAGAATTGCCTGTTCGCAGAAGATCTCGTTAATTTAAAAAATTTCCCCGCAAGCGCTGTGATAATAGGAGCCGGCGAAAGCGGAATTGAAATCGCAAATGTTCTATCTAGTTTTGGAACGCAAGTAACCTTGCTTGAAAGAAACAGTGAATTACTTCCTGATGAAGACAGCGGCATTCGCGACATGATTGAACGAAACATGAATGATAGAAAAATCAGCATTCACAAATCGTCTGAAATATCAGCAGTCATTCAATCGGAAAACTTCATAGAAGTAAAATACATGACAGAAGGGATTGAGCGTGCAGTTACTGCGGAAAAAATAATCTGCTGCACGGGAAGGAAATTATCATTCGCGGATCTTAACATTTCCGCCGCTGGAATTGAATATGATGCTAATAAAATAATCACTGACGAATTTTTGCGAACATCTGCGAAAAATATTTTTGCAGCCGGAGATGTCACAGGAAAACTTAATTATAATAACACAGCGGAAATAGAAGGCCTCACGGCTGTAATTAATTGTTCTCAATTATTTAAAAAAACCGTTAATTATGGCATAATTCCGCGTTGCCTTAACTGCGACATGGAATTCGCGCGGTTTGGAATGACTGAGGCTGAAGCTGAAAAAAAATTCGGAAAGAGCATACGCGTGTATAAATTTCCGTTAAAATATTCTATCAAAGCTTCTATTGAGAACATGAATGAAGGTATTGCGAAAATTGTCTGTAAAAGCAACAGCCGGATTATCGGAGCGCAAATTTACTCAGACGGTGCATCTGAGCTGGTTCATCAGCTTTTGCTTCTGGTTAAAATGAAAAAAAAATTCAGTGAAATTAGTCATGTGTCTCACATTTTTCCGTCATATTCCGACATTCTGCGACAGCCTTCAAAGAGATGTTTAATGGAGCAGCAGTTGGATAATGTGCTGTTAAATATATTTCATGGACTTCTTGGAAAAAAAGTATGACAGGCAATGAAGAGATATATAAGTCGCTGATTGAAAATTCGAATGAATATATTTACCGTATTGTTTATAACGATAAAAAAATAATTGATTTTTACAATAATTGCCGCGCGGCTGATTTTTTCGGAGTAAACAGCGATGAATTAACTTCAGTTAAAACATGGATCGATTTTGTCTACACTTACGATAAAAAGCGCGTCAAAGAATTTTTGTATGAATTGCAGAATAAATATAATCTATCGCAGATGGATCATAGAATTGTGACGGCAACGGAAGAGATAAAATGGGTTTCGAATTTCTGCCGGTCTTTGTTCAACGAATCTGACGGAACATGGACATTGTTCGGCTACATGCAGGATATGACAAAAAAAAATAAGAGCATCAGACAGCTGCGAACTTTATCGCGTGCCGTTGAACAAAGTCCCGCGTCTGTTGTAATCACCGACATAGAAGGAAATATTGAATACGTTAACCCGAAGTTCACGCAGCTTACTGGTTACACGCTGCCGGAAGTCATGGGACAGAATCCGCGCATATTGAAATCAGGATTCATGGAGTCTTCTGCTTATGAAAAAATGTGGGATACGATTTTAGTCGGAAATGACTGGACGGGGGAGTTTCATAACAAAAAAAAGAACGGAGATCTATACTGGGAAATTGCTTCTATTTCTCCGGTACGTGATGAAAACGGGAATATTGGAAGTTTTCTTGCCGTTAAGGAAGACATTACGGAGATAAAAGAAATTGAAAAGAAACTTCGTGAAAGTCAGGCTGAGCTAAAAAATAAAAATGATGCCTATGAAAATGAACTTCATTACGCTCAGCAGGTGCAAAGGGCTCTTCTTCCGCTGTTCCCTCCTTCGAACAGGCACATTGAAATCAAATACAGATTCAAACCGCTTGAAGCAATCGGAGGAGATTATTTTTCATTCTTTACGAAAGATGACGACATTTCAGTTTTCATTGGAGACGTTGCCGGGCATGGAGTCTCCGCCGCGTTATTTCTCGCGCTGCTTAAATACATTACGGAAACCGTTTCTTTAATGTATTTTGATAAACCGCAGGACTATCTTACCGAACTGAATTCGATTTTGAATTTGGCCATGGTGAATAATTTTATCACAGCCGTTTACGCGTATTTTAAACCGTCTGAGGATGGAATTGACCTGTTTTATGCGAACGGCGGGCATCCGGCAATTCTGGTTTACAGGAAATCTGAAAATATTATGCAGACTGTGAAAGTAAAAGGAACAATTTTGGGCATGTTCCCTGACATGCAGTACAATGAAAAACATATTCATCTGAATAAGGGAGACAGAGTTTTCATGTATACTGATGGTATTCCTGAAACCAAAAATAACATTAATGAAATAATCGGTTATGAAGAAATCGCTGATGTCGTGTTCAATTCCGCATGTGATACGCTTGACGCGACGTTGGACAATATAATGTCAACGCTTGATATTTTCAGAAATGGCGAGCCTGTCGAAGATGATTTATTTCTAATCGCATTTGAAATATTTTAAAATTTTCTTATTGCAAATTTTCAAATGTTATGGGAAATTAATCATATTAAATATTCTCAGGAGCATAGTATGAAAGAGATTCTTGTCACAGGCGGTGCCGGTTACATTGGAAGCCATGTAGTTCGAAAACTAAATGAAAGAGGATTCAAACCTGTCGTTTACGATGATCTTTCTGCCGGTATTCGCGATTTTGTAAGTGATTTTGAATTTATTCAGGGCGACATTGGTGATTACAGCAAGCTTGTTTCAATCTTTAAAAGCCGCAACATTGAATGCGTCATGAATTTCGCATCGTTCATCGCGGTAGGCGAGTCCTGCGCATTTCCTCTTAAATATTATGAAAACAATGTCGCTAAAACAATTTCTTTGTTCAATGCGATGCGCGACTGCAATGTCAAAAAATTCATATTTTCATCGACAGCCGCGGTATATGGAACTCCTGATGAAGTGCCTATTACTGAAAACAGCAAATGGAAACCTGAAAGTCCATATGGCAGAACAAAGCTAATGATTGAAGATATACTTCGTGATCTTGATGTGTCAGATAAATTCCGCTTCATCGCGCTTAGATATTTTAATGCGGCTGGCGCCGATCCGGAGGGTCGCATCGGCGAAAGTCATGTCCCTGAAACGCATATTATTCCTCTCATAATGCGCGCGATTATTGATAAAGATTTCACGCTGACAATTTTTGGAGATGATTATGCGACTCCTGACGGAACATGCATTCGCGATTACATTCATGTATATGACCTTGCGGACGCGCATGTGCTCGCTGTTGAAAAACTTCTTGAAGGATCTGAAAGCAAAGTATTTAATCTCGGCAATGGAACTGGTTTTTCCGTGAAAGAAGTTATTGATTCAGTTGAACGTGTCGCTGGAAAAAAACCGAAATTTAAAATTGGACCAAGAAGGCCGGGTGATCCTGCGGTTCTTGTGGCTTCATCGAAAGCTGCAAGAGAGTATCTGGGCTGGAAACCGAATTTTCCGGATATCGATACAATTGTTGAAACAGCATGGAATTGGGAAAAACAGCAGAAGAGAAAGGGGTACTGAAATCAAATTTCTTCATAATAAAATTTTTCTTATGACGGCGGTAGTCCTGATTTTTTCATGCAGTCCGGAAAAAAGCGCTGACTCAGATCCTGTTTTAGATATTATTCAAATCGGGAACTGCACTACGGAAAAGGATGCGGAAAAATATTATTCAGCGGATACAATTAAGGCCGCGCATAAACTCAGCGATAAATTTTCCGATTCCGATGTGCTGCTTGGACTGGATGCAAAAATATTCATTAAGGGAATGAAATATGAACTTGTTAAAACATCTGTTAAAAAGAATAAGTGCCGGACGGAATTTTTAATTACAGCGCATCCTGACATGAATTTCATTGGAATGAAGATTTCTATTCTACTGATTAATGAAGATGGCGCATGGAAAATTGACCGTGAAAAAGAACTTAAAAGTCAACTTTAGAGTTTGAGATGAAAATATTTTTAATGTAGTTATTATGTATATCAATATGCTTTTTTGTTTCCGGAATGTTTTTATTTTCAATGTGGTTTATTATGCTTCGAATGTGCTCAAAGATGCATTTTTCGTCCATTATACTGTCGACTTTTTCCGATGAATGATGTTCAAAGTAATCTTTAATGTGTCTGGAGATTTCAACCGCAAGGTGAGTGAAAAAAATATTTTTTGAAGAAGAAAAAAACGCAGTGAAGAAGCTGTAATAGAAAAAACGCAATTCATTCAAGTTTGCAGTCTGAATACTTTGGATAAAAGTGCTCATATATATGATGTCGTCAGAAGTTGCATTCTTACAAACGAACTCTGAAATTTCTCTGTCAATGGTTTGTTTAACGTCAAACAGTAATGATATGTTTCCGGTGTTGTTTTTCAAAAGATCTCTAAAAGTATGCTGTATGTTGAATTGCGGAGTTGTTGTTACGAACTTTCCATCACGGCCGAACGATTTAATATATCCTTTTGCTTCAAGAATTTTCATTGATTCACGTATTGCAATGCGGCTGATATTCATTTGTCTTGAAAGAGCAAGTTCAGACGGTAGTTTTTCACCGGGAATGAGTATGTTTGAGGAAATCATAGAAATAAAATGTTCGGAAATTATTTCCGGAATGTTTTTTTTACCTTTAAAATTAATGCTGTATATTTGTTCTTTCATAAATTTCCTTAATCCATATATATTTACTTCCAATTCTTAGTCAACAAATTTATCGTTGTAATTAAAATTGTTGGAAAAATGTTGCAAATATCCAGCTGAAATGTAATATAGTCCGATATTATTTAAAAACAAGATAAAGTTAAGATAAAGTTAATGATTAATGGTTAATGGTTAATGGATAGTGGGTAACTGATTACAGATAAAAATGCAATGAATAATGTGTCAGTTCATAAAGTTCATAAAGTTTATAAAGATGAAAGTTATTACGGATGCAAAAAGTTAATAGCGGATGACAAGCTTGACAATGCTGAAAGAAACACTTTACTGTTTTCAAGCAGTGGATTTGTTTGCGCCTATGCTGGCGCGGGCTCTGTGACTTTCTTTTTCATGCAAAAAAGAAAGTCACCAAAGAAAAGTGCTAGTCCTCAATCGGCCGGCTTTTTAAAACATCATGTTTTTTGCCGGCAGGCGTACATCCTGTACGCACGCGGACGGCCTGCACAAATCAGAAAACATCATGTTTAGATTTGTGCGTGCTTCGTCCTCCTGACTCAGCATGCGGGGTTCTATTCCCAGGAAATCCAACGTAATAGCTTTCAAACTGATTACTGTTCACTCGTTACTGATCACTGTATATTCTTTGCGGGCTTTGCGTCTTTGCGTGACCGTGTTCTTTGTATTTTGTTTTTTTGAGGTTAAAAGTCGAAAGTACAAAGCAAAAAGTTAAAAGCCCCCGTTAGTGTTCGAGGGCTTTTTTAAAAGTTTATTTATTTTAGAATTA
>JBFZEW010000196.1:0-6956 GCA_041306665.1 Spirochaetota bacterium
ATAAAAACAAGAGAGACTATTATCAAAAAAATTGATGTGATTTTTAAATGTTTTTTCATGTCAGCTTCCTTATTAAAAATTTATTGCGAAACACTCCGGACAAGGCAATATAATAATGAATAAAAACTCTATATTCATATTTTACCAAAATGTTTCGTGTATAACTATACATGTTTTCCGAGATTCTGTCATCGGGGTAAACACGTAGTGGGGAGAAAAAGTATGATTTAAAAGGAATTATCTCCCCGGCGTAAACGCCGACCCCCTTAATAAAGGAGGTTGGGGAAAAGCTCTTTTTCTAATACTGGAAAACACATCCCTTCCTGGTGTTTTACAATATACCCTGGACCTGACTCTCTTTCTTACTTCAACCGAGCAATCCTGTTTATTGAAGTATCATTATAGAAAGTAAATCCTCCAGCAATAATTATTCTGCCACTTTTTAATAGACTAATGCTTTGCACGAAAACATCAGAGGTCGCACCTGTCCCAGGATTAAATGAAGCATCCAAACTTCCATTAGAATTTAATCTCGCGATACCTTTTCGACTTGTAGAATCAAATGTTGTAAAAGATCCACCAACTACAATTCTTCCATCATCTTGAACAGCAAAATTATAAATACTGCTATTTGAACCTACTCCAGGATCAAATGAAGTATCCAAACTTCCATTGAAATTAAGAAGTGCTATTCCTTTTCTACCTGTTCCATTATAATTCCCAAATTGACCAGCTATCATTGTTTTACCACTATTCAAAACTGAAATCGAATAAACAGTAACATCTGCGCCGGTTCCTGGATCAAATGAAAGATCCAGACTTCCATCTGCATTTAATCTTGCGATTCTATTTCTGGCTGTATTATTAAACGTTGAAAATTCACCTCCAATTACAATTTTCCCGTCATTCTGAATAGCAGAACATATAACAATGGCAGAGGCAGCTCCAGTACCAGGGTTAAAACTAGTATCAAGTGTTCCATCACTATTCAGTTTTACAATTCCAGGTCTTGAGTCACCGTTAAATTCACTAAAACTACCTATAGCAATAATCTTACTGTCTGCAAGTACATGAATTCCACTCACATGACCATTCATGCCTGTTCCAGGATCAAAAGTAGTATCAAGCGTTCCATCACTATTTAATCGTGCTATGTGACTTCGTGAAGTTCCAAAATAAGTAGAAAAATCACCACCAATAAGTATTTTTCCGTCGGATTGCCTTGCTATACAACGAATATACAGATTAGCTTGTGCATAGGAGTCAAAAGAAACATCCCTTGATCCATCTACATTAAGCCGGATTATTCCGTTTATTGCAGTTCCATTATAATATGTAAAAGCACCAACCATCAGTATTTTACCATCAGGCTGCTCTATCGTACTCCATACAAATTCGTTAGCCCCAGATCCCACATTAAAATCAGTATCAAGTTCTCCTTTTGCGTATGTTGTGTATGTAATACTACCGGTTTCATTTTCTGAATAATCATTATATACATCCAGTATCTGATCTTCACAGGAAATCAGAATTAAAAGTCCGAATAAAATAATAATAAATAAATTTTTTCTCATGATAATCTCCTTTAAAAACTGTATTTAATTCCTGCATTTATCTGAAGAAAAGAAAGCAGGCCACTTTTTTCTATGAAAACTCCATATTCACAACCGCTAATGAAACTCAATGATTCTGAAAATACAAAACCGGCAGATACACCAGCTTTTGCTGTTAAATCAAATATGTGTCTGCTTTCTTCTGTAATTCCGGCATCAGAGGCATTTTTATAATTCAAATTAATATAAGCTCCACCGAGAAATACTTCAGGTTTAATATAAAACCTGCTGCCGATATAAAAGTTATAGTCAGCACTGATATATAAGGGCACTATTAAAAACCTGTCAAAAGACAAGCCTTTGTCATCCATAAGATCCTTTCCCGGGAAGTAATAACCACCAAGACTCAAACCTAATTCTAAATTATCAAAAATTATTCCTCGCTTATTTAAGCCAAATTCCCCGCCATATCCCATTTCAGCCATTTCAGAGAATACTCCAAGCGGTATAATTACTCCTGGTGAAAAAGTTATGCTAATGGATTTCTGATTACCAACTTTAACTGCCGGTGATTCTTCTCCTTTATCATCAACTGCTGTCAATTTTAGACCATCATAGAAATCAGCATTTTTAATAGAAAACTCTTTTCCCTTTACTTCCGAAAGTATTTCCCATTTTTTATCTTTAAGTCCATAAACTCTGTATTTTTCAATTTTACCATCGGGATCTTCAGCCTCATCCCACTTAATTTTTAGATTATTTCCGGCTTTTTCATCTGCTGCATTTTTCTCAATTTTTACATTTTCCGGACTTCCAGGTTTTATATTAGCAGTGGTTAACTTTAACTCATTACTGGGAGACGACTCATAATCAGCAGTATCGACACTTGTTACTATCAGAAAATATGCAGTATTGCTTTTCAGATTTTTCAGAGTTATTTCTTTCGATTTGGTTTTTTCAATTAATTTATATTCCGCTTTTTCACTTTCTTTAATGTACATGTTATAATTTTTAACCGCATCGTATGGAGGCTGCCAGGTAAGAGTAACCATATCTGTGCCGATTTCTCCATTCACAGCAAGTCCGGACGGGTTCTTTTCAGAGATAAAAAGAACTTCACTTCTTTTTAGAACAAATTCATCAGGTTTAGACAAATCTATTCTGAAAGTATATGAGTCTCTATTCTCATCAACCATATACGCAACAATACCTTTCCCATCGCGTTTTTGAATATAAATTTTGCCCATTTTTAATTCTGTATATAGAATCCTTAGAATTGTATCTCTATTTATTTTCAGTTTTTTATTTTCTTTGTTTCGAACTATAATCGAAGCAGATTCTTCGCTTACGATTTCCCCTTCAACAATAGACCCATCCTTAATAAAAATAACTTCTGCCGACAAAGAGGATCCCATCAAAAACAGAACCATTATGCTCATAACTATTTTTTTCATTTTCATCCGGCAATTACCTGCTTAAAATATAATTATTTCATTTAGATAGATAGACTTCACAATAATCAACACAAATTCATATTCAATTATTGTAAAATTTATCAGAAATGACATATTCTGTCATCGTGGTAAATACGTAGTGAGAAGAAAAATGTGTGGTTTTTGAACAAAAATCATACGCAGCATAAACACCAACCATTATTTCAAGAAAGTTCCTGACGGATAAAAGAATTTGACTTTTACAAATATTTCTGTCATCTTTAGCTTTAACTTAAAAATTAAAGCAGAACAGGTTTCTGAAAGAATGAAAATATGATATTACTTACTTACATCAGTTCCATGGTAGTTATCGGTACAGGCTGCTTTATACTTGGGTTATATGTGCTTTTTACGGATAAAAAATCCCGAATAAACCGGTTATTTTTTGTTAATTCATTGCTTTTAAACACGGTAATTATTTTAATAATACTGATTCAGCTGCAAAACATCGTTTATCATGTTAAATTATTCCAGATACTTTATAACATAGTTCTGATTCTTTTTCTCATTGAATCATTATACTTCAATCTTGTATTTACAAAGCAAAAACTGAATCCGGCTGCAACAGCATTTATTTTAGTTTTTACAGTAGTTGTTTTTTTTATCTTTATCGTGTACGGATCTGAACTTCTTGAAATCAGCAGAATGCGAGGATTATGGGTCTACAAACTGATTAATTTAAAATTCTGGTTTTTAATCTATTCTCCTTATCTCACAATTATAACTTCTCTCATGCTTTTCTATCTTTTCCGTTTCAGCAGAAACGCTCTTTTAAAAAAAGAAAAACTTCAGGCTAAAACAATAATGATTTCAATTTTAGCAGCCTTTGCTGGAGGATTCAGTTTTCTCATGATTCTTCCCCTCATAAAAATCTACAAAGCGCCTCTGCTCACTCCATATTTTTTTGCAATGTATCTATACGGGATTTTCTTCACAATTACAAAGTATAAATTTCTGTCATTCAATATAAGAGATATCGCCCATGAAGCCCTGACCCATGTCCAGGATATTATCCTAATACTGAAACCTGACAATACTGTTATAAATTCCAACGGAAACCTTGAAAAAGCATTGTCTGAAAAATCAGAATTTTTAAAAGGAAAAAATTTCACAGACATAATTGAAAACAAGGATGAGTTTTCATTAAAAATTATTAAGTTTCTGAAAGAGCAGACAGCCTCATTTAGCATCCGTATTGATTATAAAAGTGAATCCGGTACAATCAATACGGAATCCTACATTTCAAAGGTTTCAGATAGATTCGGCGATTTCGCAGCGATACTTATTGTATCCAGAATCAATAAAGGAATAAAACAATTTCAGATTTATTTCAAAATCACCGCCCGGGAACTTGAATTAATCTATCTTACAATATCCGGATTTACAAATAAGGAAATTTCATTAAAACTTTCGATCACAGAAAGAACTGTCGAGGCTCACCTGAATAACGTTTACAACAAACTGGGCATCAGAAATAAAATTGAACTCGTCAGAATGTCAGGAGATTTCGGAATTAAACCCGCGCAGGGAGACGGATTTTAATTATACCTGTCTGTTTTTTAATAACTTTTAATCCAGACACAAATCTGTATTTTCTGTCAGTACATGCGGAAGTTGGAAAAGAAATATGCAAACAATTCCAAAATGAAGTTGCCTGAACAGCACACATATGAAGAAATGTTAATATTATAATTATATCCGGGAGATCTTTTGCTGATAACTAAAATAGAACCAAAATCATCAGCTGCTAAAAAAGGGTTATTAAAAGGGGATGAAATTATCTGCATGAATGATGCTGGAGTCAGCGATTCACTCGACTTCTATTTAAACAAATCAATGATTCCTCTTGAAATAACTGTTGATCGAAAAGGACAAATTATAACTACAGAATTTAACTCATACCGGGAAGTATCTAATCTCGGCATTGAGGTTGAAGAGCTGAAGATTAAGCATTGCGGTAATCATTGCGTGTTCTGTTTTGTTGATCAGAACCCGAAAGGTCTGCGTAAATCACTTTACATTAAAGACGAAGATTACAGATATTCGTTTCTTTACGGATCATTCTGCACTCTTTCAAATATCAGCAAAAAAGAACTCACACGTATAATAGATGAAAATCTGTCGCCGCTTTACATTTCAATACATGCTACAGATCCTGTAATTCGACGAAAACTTCTCGGAATTAAAAAAGACGACCTGAAATTTAATATCTGATTTTCTGTATTATTTTCGATTTCCGTCGATTTCTCACTTCTTTTTACTGAATATTTTATTTCCCATTTTTTTCTCCGGAAATATCAATTTATAAGATATGATTAGATTTCAAAAATGTCAATTCCGCAGCAGACATTCTGCGTAAATGAATTTTCTTTTATCCTTGACATGTAATTAAATACCGGTATTCTAATTTTAGAATATATATAAAAATTTTATTAATAAAATAGGATATAACTATAATGATAAATAGTGAATCTTTCAATTCCTTTAAAAGAATCATTATAGTAGCCAACAGACTACCGTTCAATATAATTACAAAAAACGGTAAGAACGAAATCTTGCAGAATTCAGGAGGTCTGGTTTCTGCAATAATGTCATTATCAGGAAAATTATCATCAGATCAAACTGGTGAGTCACCAAGAATAATCTGGGTCGGCAATTCCGAGCACAGTAAAGCTGAATTTGACGAAATCACGAAACAGGATAACTGTTTAGATCTCATTCCTGTTAATATCCCCGAGGAAATAAATAACGGTTTTTATCATGGATTCAGCAATGATACTATCTGGCCGCTTTTCCATTATTTTTCAATGTTTACAGTTTTTAAAGAAAGCAATTATAAACATTATAAAACAGCTAATATTCTTTTTTTTAAAAAACTTGAAAATATCATTGAGCCGGGTGATTTCATCTGGATCCATGATTATCAGCTTTTATTATTACCGGAACTTATAAGAAACAAACACCCGAAAGCAAATATCGGATTTTTTCTGCACATTCCATTTCCTTCCTATGAAATATTCAGATTATTAAATCAGAAATGGAGAGAAGAACTTTTGAAAGGTATGCTGGGAGCAGACTTAATAGGATTTCACACTAATGATTATACTCAGAATTTTCTTAAAACTGTTCGCCGCATTCTCGGATATGATAATACAATCCGGACAATTCTAAGTCCTGAAAGAATTATAAAAACAGATGCATTCCCGATAAGTATCGATTACGAGTTATTTACCAATGCATTAAACAGCGAAGAAGTAATAAAGGAAATTAAAGAAATCGAAAGACATCTTGGCAAATTTAAACTTGTTCTATCTGTTGACAGACTCGATTACACAAAAGGAATAAAAAACAGATTAATAGGAATTGCAATCTTCCTTGAAAAATTTCCGGAGTGGCATAATAAAGTTATATTTAACATGATTGTCATACCATCCAGAGATACAATACCGCGATATCAGAAAATGAAAAAAGAAATTGACGCTACTGTCGGCCGCATAAACGGAAAATACAGTAACCTGGGATGGCTTCCGATTGTTTATCAATATACGTCTGTTCCGTTTGAACACCTTATAGCTTTATACAGCATATCACATGCCGGACTGATTACGCCATTAAGAGACGGTCTGAATCTTGTAGCAAAAGAATTTATCGCTTGTCAGGGTAAGAACACCGGTGTATTAATATTAAGTGAATTTGCGGGAGCAGTCGCGGAACTCGGGGAAGCTCTAATCATCAATCCATCCGATACACACGAAATGGCTCAATCAATCAAAAAAGCTCTCGAAATGAAAGAGGATGAAAAAGCTGAAAGAATAGAACGAATGAAAAAACGCATTAAAAATTACGATATCTTTGCCTGGGCTAAAGACTTCATGACTCAAATGCAGTTTATAAAGCAGGAACAGGGAAT
>JBFZEW010000197.1:0-5507 GCA_041306665.1 Spirochaetota bacterium
TGCAGGCGTTTCTTTTTGGACAAACAAAAAGAAATGCCGAAACCCGCGTTTGTACAAACGCAAAAAACTCACTGCTTTGAAAGCAGTAAAGTGTTTCTTTCAGCATTGTCAAGCCGCAGGCTTGTCATCCACTTTCATCTTTCCACTTTCATCATTTACCTATCTGTATTCATCTGCGGCTAATAAACCCGTAATCACCCTCAAGCTGTTTACAGATTACTGATCACTGTTTACTATTTACTGATTACTGATTACTGATTACTGATTTGAACTTGACCCGATAATGTAGACATGAAGTTAAACCAAAAACTCTACTTTTAAAATAACATATTCTGAAAAATCGAAAATTTTTGATTTGACCATAAAACAGGTATGATAAAAACTTATTTGAAATAAATATATACTTGACTATAAATGTATGATTTATATGTCTGTATCTATAAATAGAAACGGAGAAATATAGATGAAAAACCTTAAACTGGTCGCTAAACAATCACCTGACCATAAAACAATAGTAAAGGTTGGAAATGTTAATATAGGCGGAGAATTTGCGGTAATTGCCGGTCCATGCGGCGTGGAAAGTGAAGAACAGGTTCTTATTACCGCGAAAGGCGTGAAAGAACATGGAGCAAAACTTCTCCGCGGCGGAGCGTTCAAACCTAGAACAAGTCCATACGCATTTCAGGGACTTGGACTTAAGGGCTTAAAAATCCTTGAAAAAGCTAAAGCTGAAACAGGACTTCCGATTGTAACAGAAGTCGTTGACCCTCGTGATGTTACATGGGTGTGCGAATATGCCGATGTTCTTCAAATCGGCGCGAGAAATATGCAGAATTTTACTCTTTTAAGGGAAGTCGGAAAGTCGAACAAACCGGTTCTTTTAAAGCGCGGAATGTATTCCACTCTTGCTGAATGGCTGAACTGTGCTGAATATATTTTAGCGGAAGGAAATCCGAACGTAATTCTTTGCGAACGCGGAATCAGGACATTCGAAACATATACAAGAAACACGCTCGATCTGAGTATCATTCCGGCCGTAAAAGAAGTCACGCATTTGCCGATAATAGTGGATCCTTCGCATGGAACAGGACGTAAAAGTCTAATTGAACCAATGTGTCTCGCGGCGATAGCGGCTGGTGTTGACGGTCTTGAAATTGAAGTTCATAATGAACCGGAAAAAGCTTTAAGCGATTCTGATCAGCAGTTTACTGTTGATGAATTCGCTTCATTAATGGTCAAGATATTAAAAACAAGTGAATTTATGAAAACGATTAATGGTAAATAATGCGTACTGTTCATTGTCCTGCTGAAACAGGGAATTCGGACATATATGTCGGTGAAAAAATATCATCATTTGAAAAGTATTTAAACGGCAGACAAACCGTAATTATTACGGATGAAAACGTTCAAAAGTTATACGGAAATCATTTTAAAGATTTTCCGCGGATTATAATCAATACGGGAGAGAAAAGCAAATCTCTTCAAACTGTAGAATACATCATAAATGAGCTCATTAAATTCGGCTGCGGAAGAAAAACTTTTCTTCTTGGAGTCGGCGGAGGAATTGTCACGGACGTGACCGGTTTCGCGGCATCTGTTTTCATGCGCGGTGTAGATTTTGGTTTCGTGTCTACGACTTTACTTTCGCAAGTTGACGCGAGTGTGGGCGGTAAAAACGGTGTTAACGCCGGAATCCTCAAGAACATGATCGGCATTTTCAGGCAGCCGGAATTTGTAATTTGCGATCCTGAAACGATTCTTACTTTAAGTGATGATGAATATCTTTCAGGTCTCGCGGAAGTGATCAAGCATGGATTTATACGCAATTCCGGTTTTTACGATTATTTGGACCGGAATTATGAACTTATTTTAAAAAAAGACGTATCAGTCATTGAGACGATCGTATATGAATCCGTAAAAATAAAAACTGATGTAGTAATGAGCGATCCGCGCGAATCAGGATTGAGAAAAATACTCAACTTCGGTCATACTTTTGGACATGCCGCAGAACTTATCTGCGGAATTCCGCACGGTCATTCTGTCGCGTTCGGAATGATTCTCGCGTTGAAACTTTCTGCTTCAATGAATTATCTCCGGCAAAGCGACGCTGAAGCTGGAATTGAACTTATCCGGAAATTCGGATATAAAGATAATTACCGCGTTGATGCGGACGCCTTTTTTGAAACATTAAGTCACGATAAAAAAGGAAATGCCGGTGAAGTTGATTTTGTTCTGCTTGATAAAATAGGCGGCGCTTTTACGGAAAAAATTAAATTTTCAGAATTAAGGAGATGGTATAATGATTTGTGTATCGGCAGCTGACTGCAGCAAAGAGGATATTTTAAAACTTGCAGCTGAAAATGAAATGATTGAATTACGGTTTGATCTTCTTGATTTAGAAAAAAATGATGTAAAGGAAATCACGAAAATAAACAGTAATGTTATCGCGACGTATAGGAGCGGGAAAGTCAGCGATTCTGAAAGAATTTCCGTTCTGAAAAACGCGGTTGATTGCGGAGTGAAATATATCGACATTGAAGTTGATTCTTCAGATAATTTCAAAAGTGAACTTTGCGGATATGCGAAATCAAAAAATGTTAAAATAATTATTTCATATCATAATTTCGAAAAGACTCCCCAGAAAAGGGAACTTGAGGAAATTGTCCAGTGGTCAAGGGAAAATAAGGCAGATATCTGCAAAATCGCGTGCATGACCAATAATTCCGCCGATGCCGCGCGGATCATTTCAATGTATGATTATGACAAAACAGTTGTCGCGATTGGAATGGGTGAGCTTGGGAAAATAACAAGAATTGCTTCATTAAAATTAGGCGCGCCTTTTACGTTCGCGGGAATTTCAGAAAAAAATAAAACAGCTCCTGGTCAGCTTAGTGCCGCGAAACTTAAGGAGATATCCGGACTTATTGATAATGCGTGATTTATTACTCGGTGTTGCCGGAAAACCTGTATTTCACAGTAAAAGTCCGGTAATTTTTAAATCTATTTTCAATGAAAGAAATATTAATGGAACATATTTCAGGATTCTCTGCGCCGATGCGCAGAAACTTTTTTCAATTATTAAATCACTCGGCATGAACGGAGTTAACGCGACATCTCCGTTAAAAGAAAAAATTTTTTCAGCGCTGTCAAATTGCGACACAAGCGCACAAGCCGCGAAAAGCGTGAACTGCATAAAAAATAACGACGGCATTCTGACAGGTTTCAGCACGGATCACTGCGGTGTAATCAATCCGCATACAAATTTAATAGATCTAACTGACAAAAAAATTTTGATCGCCGGGGCTGGAGGAGCAGCGAGAGCGGCACTTACAGGATTGAAAGAATATACAACTGACATTACATTAATTAACAGAAGCACTGATAAAGCAGAACAATTAGCCGCTGAATTTAACTGCTCATTCGCGAAATTTGAATTTTGCTCCGATGCTTTTATGAATTGCGATGTATTTATTTCGACTCTTCCAGCTGACGCGGAAATTCCATGTCTTAATTTCATAAATAGAGACGCTGTTCTTTTTGATGCGAATTATAAAAATTCCTTATTAGAAAAATATGCAGCAGAAAAACTGATGAAATTTCTTTCCGGTGAAAAGTGGCTTATCAACCAGGCGATTCCCGCGTATAACATTTTCACCGGTGACAGCATTATGTCCTGTAACGCTGATGTTACGGAAGATGTTTCATATGATAAAAATGTTATTTTCCTGACCGGATTTATGTGCTGCGGAAAATCTTCGGTAGGAATTGAACTTGCAGAAAAATTAGGCTATGACTTCATTGATATGGATGTCTTAATCGAAGAAAGAAATGGAATTAAAATAAATGAAATTTTTTCTAAATACGGTGAGAAATATTTCAGGGAAATTGAAAGTGAAATATTACATGAATTAAGTAAGAAGAACAAAACTGTAGTATCGACTGGCGGCGGCGTCATACTTGATTTTCAAAACCGCGACATTCTCAGAAAACATCTCACCATCTGGATTTATTCGGACATTGAAGAAAGTATTTTGCGGGATAACGGAACAAGACCGCTTCTTCAGACTGAAGATAAAACCGGAACTGCTGTTAAGCTTTTTAATGAAAGAAAGAAATTCTATGCTGAATGCTGCAGTTTCATGGCATATAATAACGGAGAAATTGAAGAAGTAATAGATGAGGTTTATGAAGAGATCTGTCGAATTTAAAGGACTTGCCGGTCAAATCTGCGCTCCGCCGTCAAAAAGCGCTGCACAGCGTGCGCTTGCAATTGCTTTAATTAAAAAACAGCAGACGGAACTTTTCAATGTTGCCGGCAGTGAAGATATTTTAAATTCAGTTGAAGTTATCAGAAATCTCGGTGCAGATGTTGAATTTAATGATAAAAGCTGTATTGTTAAAGGCGGTCTGAATCCGCTTTCCCGGTCTGTAAATTTCGGCGAAGCGGGTCTTGCGGTAAGAATGTTCAGTCCGGTAATTTCTCTTCTTGATTTTGAAATGGAATTGAACGGCAGGGGATCGCTTTTAAATCGTCCTGTTTCAATGATTGAAGAACCTCTGCGTCAGCTTGGTGTAGATATTGTTTCAAATAACGGTTATCTTCCTGTCAAAATTAAAGGTCCGATAAAAAATAATAGAGTTACTATTGACGGTTCAATAAGTTCCCAGTTTCTGACCGGAATGCTGATTGCAAAAGGTGAAACAGAAAATATATTCACAATAAACACCTCAGATCTTAAAAGCAGACCCTATATTGATTTAACAATCAGCATGATGAAATATTTCGGCGTAGAAGTTATTAATCGCGATTATAACGAATTTATAATTCATCCCGGACAGAAATACAATTGCCCAGAATATACAGTAGAGGGCGACTGGAGCGGCGCGTCATTTTTTATCGCTGCTGCAGCAGTCAGCGGCGAAATTGAAATTCTTAATCTTGATGAAAAATCTGCACAGGCTGATATTGCAATGGTAAATGCGGCACGTCTTGCCGGAGCAGATATCAATTTTATAAATGGAAATCTTGTAATCAGGAATTCAAGGCTGAAACCTTTTGAATTTGATGCTTCGGAATGTCCGGATCTTTTTCCTCCGCTTGTTTCGCTTGCAGTAAATATTCAAGGAAAATCAGTAATAAAAGGAGTTCATAGACTGAAACACAAAGAAAGCGACCGCGGAATTGTATTAAAAAAAGAGTTTGCAAAACTCGGCATAGATATAATAATTGAAAATGATTCAATGATTGTTGAAGGCGGAAGTCTTAAATCCGGCTGTATAAATTCTAATAATGATCATAGAATTGCAATGGCAGGAGCCGCAGCGGCATGCGGCGGTATTACTGTTGAAATTGAAGATTCGGAGGCTGTAAATAAATCATACAGCTCATTCTATAATGATGTAATTAAAGTCGGAGGAATTGTTGAACAGCTTCGGTAGATTATTCAGATTATCCGTTTTCGGTGAATCGCATGGAAAATGCGTCGGAATCACTCTTGATGGAGTAC
>JBFZEW010000198.1:0-3301 GCA_041306665.1 Spirochaetota bacterium
TTAAAGATATTACGCTTTAGCAATCCCCATAAATGAAGATTTTTCAAGACATGCTCCGCCGACAAGAGCGCCATCGACATTTTCTTTTGAAAGCAGACCCGCAGCATTATCAGCTTTCACCGATCCGCCGTAAAGAATAGGAACAACTGAAGAAATTTCTTTTCCGTAAAGATCAGTCAGAACTTCCCTGCAGAATTTGTGAATATCTTCAGCAATTTCCGGTGTTGCGACTTCTCCGGTTCCAATCGCCCAAACCGGCTCATACGCAACAACTAATGACTTCATCTGATCAGCCGTTACGCCTTTAAGTCCTTCTACAAGCTGAGTTTTGCAAACATCTTTGGATTTTCCAGCTTTAAATTCTTCAAGTAATTCACCGATGCATAGCATTGGTAAAAGACCGAATTCATAAGCTGCTTTTACTTTCTGATTTATAAGCTGGTCATTCTCGCCAAAAACATGCCGTCTTTCTGAATGTCCGATCAATATATATTCCGCGCCTGCATCTTTTACCATTTTTGGAGAATTTTCACCGGTAAAAGCGCCATCTGCTTTAAAATACATGTTCTGGGCTCCGATCTTGATTTTTGAGCCTTTTGCCATTGCAGCAACTTCCTTAAGATAAATTGCCGGAGGGAAAATTATCATTTCTCTTCCTGAAGGCATGTTATTTATGTCGGAAAGCAAACCTTTTACAAGTTCAGCGGCACCGGCGCTATCTTTATTCATTTTCCAGTTACCTGAAATTATTACTCTTCTGCTCATTTATATTCTCCTTTCGTAAATATCAAATTATCAGCACATATTACTGAATGTTACCAGAAAACCCAATATACACTTTTATATCAAGTAATTAATTATAATTCTTAAAAAAACATTAGCTAAAAAAAAAGATATTACAGTTAAAAATAGAACCATATCTTCCCGTCCATTTGCTTTCCCATGCATTCAGGACGCATAAAATTTGTTATTATGGGCATTTCTCAAAACCAGTAATTGCTTTTTTTAAAAAAAATCTTAAATACAGCAACCATTAGATCAATCACCTTCGAATTCACAAAGCGCGAAATATTTCAACCCTTTTGATTTCAATTTCGCTCTTCCTCCAACATCAGGAAGATCAACAATAAACGCAAGTTCGTAAATGTTTCCGCCGATTTTTTTAATAAGCTCTGCCGCGGCAACTGAAGTACCGCCTGTCGCCAGAAGATCATCCACAAGCAGGACATTATCTCCTTTTTTAACAGCGTCTTTGTGTATCTCAATTACGTCTGAGCCATATTCAAGGTCATATTCATAACTGTAAGTCTCAAAAGGAAGTTTTCCTTTTTTCCGGACAGGAACGAAACCGACTTTCATTTTATACGCGAGCGCTGCGCCAAGAATAAATCCTCGCGCTTCTATTCCCGCAATTACTTTGATTCCGGCGTTTTTATACCTTTCATACATTATGTTAATTACTTCCTGCAGACCGTCAGGATCCTGAAGTAATGTCGTAATATCTCGGAATTGAATTCCCGGCTTGGGAAAATCAGGTACTGTTCGTATTTTTTCTTTAATAGTCATGATATACTCCTAAATTGTATTGTTAATGTAAATATTGCGGCGTTCGGCAATTGTCAATGTAATTTTTTCAGAAGAGTTTCTTTAATAATCAAAATTTCCGGCAGTTTCAGAATATAACAGACGGCAAAATATGTAATTCCGGCGGATGCTATCATAAGCGACATATTTCCAAGCCGGTACATGAAATTCGCAGTTTCCCAGTTTATGAATGAAATAATTTTCAGAGCTACCGCTGTCATGGCAAGCGAAGCCGCTGTAATTTTAACTGTTGATACAGCGATATATTTCAAATTTATCTGACCAAGTTTTCTACGTAGAAAATATACGAGCAAAGCTGTCTGTAAAAACGCGGCTATCGAAAGAGACAGGCTTAAACCTGCGAAAGACATTGAAGTATTTTTCAAATAATATCCCAATGTCGCGTGGCTGAGCAATGCGGCGCAGGATGTCAGTACGGGAGTCAGCGTATCTTTCAAAGAATAAAAGGTCGGGGTTGTGATTCTTAACACTGCAAGCGAAGGTATTATAAAAGCCGCGTATTTCAGCGCCTGAGATGTTTTCATTACATCTTCGTGAGTAAAACTTCCCCGCATGAAAAGCAGCGAAACAATCTGGTATCCTGCGGCAAAAAGAATAAACGCCGCGGGTATCGCCAGAATCAACGAAGCGGAAATCGATTTCGAGAAAAGCACTTTCAGTCTGTCGACATTGTCATTCGCAGAGCATTTTGACATTTCCGGTAGAATAACGTTTCCGATCGAAATTATGAATATGCCGAGGACAAGCTCCGTAAGTCTGTCGCAGTAATACAGATAGCTTACGCTGCCCTCTTCGCAGGTCGACGCGTAAATTGTACTTATAAGAATATTTATCTGATACACTGCTATTCCAAACAGCGCGGGAACAATCATTTTAAAAATTTTCTGAATACCGGAATGCTTCAAATCAATAGAAAATTTCAAACGGAAACCTTCTTTATGCATGAAAGGAATCTGGAGTAACATTTGAAGAAATCCGCCTAAAAGAACGCCAGCGACAAGACCCCATAGTTCCTCTTTAAAAAATTTCCTGAAAAACAATGCTCCGACAATAAAGCCAATGTTCAGTAAAACAGGGGAAAAAGCAGGCGCGAAAAAATGTCTGTGTGAATTAAGATAGCCCATCGCGAAAGCGACAATTCCCACTTCGAAAAGATAGATAAATAGATAGCGATTCATGCTTGTCGTAAGATTCAGAATTTCAGCGTCTTTTATTCCCCATGCGAAAAGACGCACAATCTGCGGTGAAAAAATAATTCCGGCGGCTACAAGAAAAGTTAAAACAATCAACAGCAGGGAAAAAGTCTTCTGCGCAAGTTCCAGCGCTTCTTCTTTGGTTTTTTTTTCAAGATATTCCGTATAAACAGGAATGAATGAAATGGTCAAAGAACCTTCCGCGACAAGGCGCCGGAAAAGATTCGGTATCCTGAATGCAATGAAAAATCCGTCAACACTGTGATTAATTTCAAAAAAATACGCTATAAGCACGTCTCTGACAAAACCGAGAATCCGGCTTAGCAGCGTATTAAGAGTCACAATTCCTGTTGATCTTACTAATCCTCTTTTTTTCATTTTCGCTTTTCCATGTAATTCAGCAAATTATCGGATGTATAATTTTTTTGACAAATATAAAAATATTTTTGACTAAAAAAGATTAAATTACATAATCAGAGAAATAGCATTTCTTTCATGCAGTA
>JBFZEW010000199.1:0-7487 GCA_041306665.1 Spirochaetota bacterium
TAATTCTATCGCGGACTCCAGATGTGAATTTTTTTCCGCAAATAAGGCGTTTGTTGTGCGTATTTCCGGTGCCAGGTATGGCTGGTGCGGTTTTGTTCCAGGTTTCTTTTCCTTTGGTGCCAGGTATGGCGGGTGTGGTCTTACTCAATGATTCTTCTTCTTGCGTGCCAGGTTTAATGAAATATTCTCTCCCATCGTGTCCTGGACGGTCGCCTCTGTGACCAGTAAGAAAGTATCTGCCTTAAAAAGGCGTAAACCTGTATTTTGCAATTTTTTTATAATAAGCGGTAAAATAAAAACCGGAATTTTAATTAATACTGAACTGCGTTGTATTTCTAAGATAGAGAATGCATTTATTTAATTTTTTTTTAGATTAAGAAAATAAAATTTTCTTGTAAATAAAATGAAAAAATAATAACTTTCAAATAATAGTATGCGCCGGCATCTGATATTAAAATAATTACGGAGAAAATGCATGGAAATTGTAATCGGACTTTTAACTCTTACTTTTTTGGAAATAGTTCTTGGTGTTGATAATATTATTTTTATTTCAATTTTAACAAATAAGCTTCCCGCTTCGCAAAAACGTCAAGGCCGAAACCTTGGTTTGACACTCGCTCTTGTATTTCGCATAGTTTTACTTTTTTCTCTGACATGGATGGTAAAGCATCTTATTGAGCCGCTGTTCAGCGTAAGTTCATTAAATTTCAGCATTCGCGAAATAATACTCATTGCCGGAGGTCTTTTCCTTCTGGTAAAAAGTACAAATGAAATGCATCATAAAGTCGAAGATCAGGGACAAGAAGAACAACGGGTCTCGACTACAAAAAATTTCATCAGTACAATTATTCAGATTGGACTGCTGGATATTGTTTTTTCTTTCGATTCAATTCTTACCGCGATCGGTTTGACCGATAAGTTTTTTTTAATGGTGACCGCAGTAGTGATTTCGATTATAATAATGATGATATTTTCCGGAAGAATTGCCGATTTCATTCATAAAAATCCGACGCTTGAGATTCTTGCGTTATCGTTTCTGCTTTTAATCGGATTCATGCTTGTGCTTGAAGGTTTTCATTATGAAATTCCAAAAGGATATATTTATTTTTCAGTTTTCTTCTCGCTGTTTGTTGAAGTAATAAATATTAAGTTCAGAAAAAAACGGGGAGTTGTTCTTTGACGTGCGTGTATATTGCTAAAATTTCAATGTGAAAAATGGAAATAGCTGTTTAATTTCATCCGATTTTAAAGTTATACTGCGTTAATTAATTTACGTTTCCCGCATTTTAAGCTGTCAAACGTATTTACAAATCAGCACGCATCATGTATGTATTTGTGCGTGCTTCGACTTCCTGGCACAGGGTTTTATTCCAGAGCGGTAAAATCAGTGAATAACAATAATGAAAAGTGAACAGTTATTTTAACTGTAAAAATTCAACAAATCGGAGGTTTAAATATTATTCATTGTATTTTTATCTGTGTCCGTAAAGCAATTTTGAATGCTGAGTTTTAAATTATTAACTGCCTGCATCCGTAATCACTTTCTCCTCTTCCAATTTCATTTGAATTTTCTTTGGGTGAATATGTTCTTAGTATTTTGTTTGTAAAAGGGCATTTAGGAAAAAGTCTCACCTACCTGTTGATGCTAAGGTTTTACTGTTTGGTAAGGTCGTTTATGTCTGTTTTTGTAGTTGACATAAATTCCAGATAAAATAAAATAAACGGTTTTGATTTTTATGCAATAACTGTTTTCTACGTCTAAAACCTCCCTATATTAAGTAATAAAGCAAATGAGGAATTAATTTTATGAAAAAAATAATTCGTATAATGTGTATATCAGTAATAACTCTCGGCATCCTTACCGGTTGTTGGAATAATGATGACTCGGCAGATAAAAAGAACAGTGGAGGAAGCGGAGACATCGTAAATCCTAATGCCCTTACACCTATTGCCCGCTGGGACGTCGTGCCGAACCAGCGGATAACTAAGGGCGAGACGCTGAACGTCGGCGTCGTGGCTTTCTCGAAAGCCGGGATCGACCGCGTTACATTCACTGTTTCCGGTCAAGGATACTCGGGCACAAACCCGGTATCGGCAACTGCCATGACGCACAACGCGCAGACGAACGTATATGAATACTGGTTTCCATTGAACGCGGACAGTTTTTCAACGAACGGTGTGTTTACCATTCAGGCTACCGCTTACGGTAAAGACGGAGGGATTTTAACACTCCCTACCTACTCATTTGTCGTAAACGCGACCGGGACCTTGGCCGTGCCGAAGGCTTGGGTGAGTACTAGCGGAAACAACACCACTGGATAAGTAAACAATAGGGCTTTACCGTTTTTGACTGTCGGAGCAGCAGTAGCGGCGATTCAGTCGATGAACGGTGGATCATCTGATGGCGCGACTATATATTTATTTGAAGGTAGTTACTCGCTAGGGAGTGGATCCGTTTCGACTACAAAAGAATGGATTACCATAACCAAAGATCAAAGCGGACGCAAGGATTATACGATTATCAACAATGCCGGAACTGCTGCAGACACAACATATATGCGTTTTGCAGATATTACCCTGCAAGGTTCTTCGTCAGGCGTAAGATATCTTGGGCGTAGTCCGGCTATACTATGGATTGACGATTGCATAATTCAAGGCGGTGGTCGATGGGTGATAAATGCACATCCTGCAATTCGAAGCGGAGATGATGAGAACGACTATCCAGCTTATTTTACCGATACGCAGATATTTGATGTTGATTATGGTTTAATGAGGGGGATGCTGGCCAGAAACGTTACAATCAAACGGACGGGTAACGATCCGTTTGTGAATGTCATGTGTATAATCAATGCGGTAGTAGAAGACGTGGATGCTGGCACTACATTATGGCATGCGGATGGGTACCAGTCATGGGGGGCTGGACCCGTGAACAGGATTATCTACGGCTATTATGGTATAAACCTGCATGGCCAAGGACTGTTCATGCGTCAGACATTCGGAAATCCCGGTTTAAATAACGCGTTCGTCAATGTATTTATGGAGATGCGTGAACCTGGACGGCCAGGCAGCCCCGGCGGCGACCCGCAGTTAAATTCGGGTACATTGACGGGGGCATGGGATCATTTGCTGATCTGGAATTGCTCTTTCCCTTATCAGGATTTCACTTTTTATAATGAACAAGATGGGGCGGGGGTTCCGTTGTCGTTTAAGAATACATCGGTAATCGGCAACCTGTTTTATCAGTATATCGATTATAATACCAGTGAGGCGCCGGAAGGGACTAATCCCTTGTACGCACGTCCCGGCAATGCGAGGAATAATGATTACTTGAACAATCATTATATCTACAGCGTCGTTGACGCGGGAGTTGGTTGCGCTACGACGCCGCACTGGCGGTCCAGGTCTTGCGATACGGGTGTGCCTGCTACGCATTCATTCGGAGACCCTAAAATTGACCTGAATTTCAGTTCACCTATCGGAACTTTCGGTGTGCCAAATGCGGATTCGCCGCTTCTCGACAGGTTCCCAAGTTTGGTTCCCACGGACGCTCTCGGACGGCTAAGGGGAGACACGTCTGACATCGGAGCGCTCGAAAGATGAGTTACTGCGGATGCGGTAATGAAAATATGGAGATTAAAGCATGAATAGAACAATAGGCATGATTTTTTCGGCAGTATTAACTCTCGGAATTCTTGCAGGATGCAGTGGAGAAAAATTTGATGATTCTAAGGATACAGGCGGCGGAGGCGAAAACAATCTACCGATTCAGCCAGCTCTTGATCTTCCGCGCGATGCTGACGGGTGGACTGTATTTACGCCATCATCCGACACACGGATCATGTACGTGAGTTCAAGCGGAGATGACGCTACTGCTGTGGAATACACTTCAGCATCTAATGTTAATCCATTTGATCCGCAAGGAACAGTATATTCGTTTAAAACCTATAAGGCGGCCAAAGCTCATACGCGATCAGGGTACCCTGACTGGGTTCTGTTCAAGCGGGGGGATACTTTTACTGAAGATTTATGTATTGATGACGATAATGACGGTTCAATCCTATCGGGGAGATCCGCAAACGAACCGGCATTAGTCGGTGCCTATGGGGCGACTGGTATATCACCTGTTTTCAAAGTAAAAGCAGGAGGAATACAGGTGAGGTTCTTAAGAGGTTCGTCACACTTCGTCGGGGAATACATTGCCATATGCGGATTGGCTTTTTATTCGTATACGAGAAATCCTGCCGATTCTGCGTATAATAGCGCAGAAGAAGGTGATGTTGGAATTTGTATATGGCAAAACGCCAATAACAAAATACGAAATATTTTGGTTGAGGGGTGTTCCTCGTCTTTTTTCTCAACTGGTATGTCCGTATATTCATCCTCTACTGATACAACATCGTATGTTGAAAATATTGAGATCAGAAGAAATATAATAATGAACGCGTATTCCAACTCCGGAGCCCATTCGCAAGGAATGTGGGCGTCTCGTGTAAGGAATTTTTTGGTAGATGAAAATGTTTTCGATCATAATGGCTGGCTTATTCAGGCAACGCTACCTGGTGAAAATTTGCAAGGTCAGGCTACCATGTTTAACCACAACACGTATACCTGTGCTTTAATCAATTCAACATTTCGCAATAATATCTTCACGAGAGCCAGTTCAATAGGGACTAAATTTACCGCACCTTATGATATTCAAGGATTGACCATAAATGACAATTTGTATGTTGATAATGAACTTGGATTAAATGTTTGCTCGAATTACCCCGAAAGGTTATTTAGGGTCAAGGGAGCAACTATTAAGGATAATGTATTTTATAACTTGGGCAGATCAAATCAGACAAAAAGAAATGTTTCTTGGGGGATGGATATTGCCGGATGGGATGGCGGATCGGTTTATAACAATTTAATGGTACATAACCTTCCTCAACCTCAAGGCTTAAGAGCATTCATGATAAGCGAGGGGTCGAGGAATGTCGATATGCACGACAATGTCGTACATAATAGCGGCGGGGTCACAAGTATGGTATGGATTACAGATACCCCGGTAAGCACGAAGATGACATTGCGCAACAATTATTTTGAAATGCATGATCCAAATAATTTGATGTTTTTTTCGTCAACGATTGGTGGTGTTGCCGGTGTAACATTTAGTGGGAATAATTATTACCCAACCGCTCCGCTTTTTAGAATAGCATCGAATTCCTTGGATTTTTCACAATGGAAAGCCACATATGAATCAAATGCCACATTTACGAAAAGAACTTTCCCCGATGCTTCCAGAACAGTAGAGACTTATATGGCATCATTAGGAGAAACAGGAACACTTGATGCGTTTATAGAAAAGTGTCGTACGCAGGACAGGTTTAACTGGGATATCAAGTTTACGGCAGATACCGTTAACTCATATCTCCGTACCGGCTTTGGAATGACGGAATAAAAATTTGATTTTGATTTTTTGAAATTGTTTTAGTTTTGCGGTGAAATGAATGTTTGGTTAGATGGATGCATAATAACTTGAAAAGTGATGTTGAGACAGGTATCGATGCATGTCTCATTTGCAGATACAACTTCTATTGTGTTAAAGTGTCAGGTCTCGGGGAAAACGTGTTCGACAAGATGGCGGCAATACAGATGAAACACCAATCGGAAAGAAAAACGGCGTGATGCTTTAATTGAGCTGATTTTTAAAGCAGTTACAGAATAATTTTTCCATACTGTCCGTCAAAACCGTATTGAATTTTGAAATTGTTGTTTTTGATTTTTTCATTTGCGTCAAGAATGTCATCGTTGATTTTGTTTTTCAGTTCATCATAAATTGATTCTGTCCAGATTTCACTTTCATTTTTAACATGACTTAACACTTCAAGAAATTCTTTTTCAGTTTTTTTCGATTGAATTCCAGTTCCACGAAGTCCGGAGATTATTTCGATCAGCGGAATTTGATATACGAAATTTTGCGGAGCGGTTTTGTTATTGCCGCTTAGCTGAATAATTCTATCGCGGACTCCAGATGTGAATTTTTTTCCGCAAATAGGGCATTTGTTGTGCGTATTTCCGGTGCCAGGTGTGGCTGGCGCGGTCTTGTTCCAGGTTTCTTCTTCTTGGGTGCCAGGTATGGCGGGTGTGGTCTTACTCAATGATTCTTCTTCTTGCGTGCCAGGTTTAATGAAATATTCCTTTCCGTCATGTCCCGGTCTGTCTGCTCTGTGACCAGTAAGATAATATCTGCCTTCGAAAGGCGGAAACTCCGCGGTCAGGTGAATTCTTTTTTGTCTGATTGAATCAATAACCGCGGCGGAGGATATTTCATCGGTATACAATGTCGTGAATTCGCGGCCAAGCTTATTCCAGCTTGCAGAGTGAGCATCGCTGAAAGAGACAACCGGCAGATTGTTTTCTGCGGCAATTGCTGACAGCATTTGCGGATCGGCAGACAAACCGGATTCAACAGCATCGAGATGTTCAATCGAGCCTCCGAAAATATCCTTAATTGAATTAATAGGATTTTTGCCTCCGAGAATTCCTTCAGGCGTCATTACATGCGCAGGTATTAACGCGCATTCAGTTTCAAGCGCGACTTTATTAATAAATTCCTGCATGCTTTCTGCCGAATTAAAAGTGATAAAAGGACGTCCTATCGTAAGCTTGCTGCCGTATTTTCGCATTATTGTTTTAACAGTTGTAATGTCATCCGTGTTTGAAAAAAGAATTACAAGATGAAACAGTTTTCGTTTTGAAGAATCATGAAGATAGGGCAATGTAAGGATTATTTCAGTCTGCGGCATTAAATACAATCCGTCCGAAATTACCCACATCTGTTTCACGGAATCGAATGAAAAGGCTGAACTGATTTCATCCAGCCATTTTTCCAGCAGAATATCTCCGCTGCCGTAAATCGAAATTCCTTTTTTGCGCATGACTGTTTCAAGCCGATTAAAATCGGTTTTTCCGCTTCCGCCTGCATATGGAGAATGGGAATGGAGGTCAACTGTTAATTTCATGCTACCATTTGTTTTCCCAATCGATTTTTGATGTAAACTGCATTAAAATCACAAAAGAGACAATACTTGAAATTGTAATCACAAATCCGGTGTGCTCAGGAAAGAAAAACGCAGTGGAAAAAATCCATTGAAAAATTCCAAGACCAACAGCGGTCGTCTTAACAACAAGAGATCCTTTTTTGATTATTATCGTATAATAAATAATAATTGCTGTTGAAACGAAAAGAGAAGTCAGAATTGCAGTAATGATGTTCATGTAGCTCATTAAATATGAACTTAATAGAAAGTAAATGAAAAATCCGGTGAGCATGAAAAGATAGTGCATGGGATGAAGATTAAATTCTTTCGCTGCAGCCATGACCATGAGAAAACCAATGAAAAGGAAAATCGCAAGCGGTGAGTAGAAAAACATCTTAGAGACGATTTTCCCATAATTGCCTTTGACGTTAAATGAAAGGGAAATATTTTGATTAGTGATAATGT
>JBFZEW010000200.1:0-2961 GCA_041306665.1 Spirochaetota bacterium
GTCTATCGCAACAGGCAGAATTGGAACGTTCATCTCCTTGCTCAAAATCGCGAAAGTCTTTTTGAAATTTCCAGGTACACCGTCAAGGCTTCTTGTTCCTTCAGGAAAAATCATGAGATTATTACCGCTTTTAAGAACCTGCGCCATTTTCTGTATTGAGTCAAATAAATCTTTCTGTACATCCATTACAATAACATTCGAACGTTTACCGAGAAATTTTCTCCAGGGACTTCTGAAATGTTTTTCTTTCGCGAAAACATAAGTTTTTCGAAGAATTTTATTATTTAAAACAGCAATGATCAGCATTGCGTCAAGGTGTGACTGATGATTCGCAGAAATAATATACGGCGACGCGGGAATGTTTTCGAGACCGGAAGTTTTAACTCTGTAGCCGGAATATAACTGCATGAAAAATTTCAATAAGGTTTTCATTGTAAGGTGCGGAAACCGGCTTCTGGGAAGTTTAACATCAGCGACATTTTTCAAAAGAGCCGACCAATCCGCTTTTTCGTGCGAGACGTTTTTGCCTTTATTCGCCTGCAAATACTCGGTAATCAGGCGCAGTGTCGATAAAGCCGCGAAATCACTCTCAACCATGTCAATGCCAAATTCGGATTTTATAAATACCATGAAACTAATTTTGTCAAGTGAATCAAGTCCAAGATCCAGTTCCAGATGATCGTCTGCAAATACTTTTTTACCTGTTTCTTTCTCCATGTATTTCTTCAAAATCTTGAATTCATCCGAAGAAGGATCAGATGCTTTTTCAAATACGGATGTTTTTGCCTCAATAAGCTCTTCGAGTTTGAAACGCTGGACTTTCCCGAGGCGGGTTCTTGGTATGTCGCGTGTAGTCATATGAAGCTTCATGATTTTTTTGTATGGTGCTACGTCATTATTATATTTTTTAATAACTTCATTTTTAAAAAATTCTTCAATGTTAACGACTTCATCCGACTGCATTTTACTCGTATCAGGTTTTATAATCGCCTGAAGAATGTTATCCTTCATTAAAACAGCAACATCATTTACTGCCGGTGTATACGACTGAAGTTTCATTTCAACTTCATTCGGATTGATATTTTTCCCGTTTGGCAGAACAATAATTTCTTTTTTGCGTCCGGTAATTTTCAAATAACCTTCCTTGTCGAATTCTCCAAGGTCGCCAGTATGAAACCACCCGTCAATCAGTACTTCATCAGTTTCTTTCTTTTTGTTATAGTAACCTTTCATGACATTACGGCCTTTTGCCCATATTTCACCGTCGACAATTTTAACTTCATTTCTGATAATAGGCAGACCTACAGTACCGATTTTTATTATTCCGGGACGTGGTGCACATATCATTGGAGCTGTTTCCGTCAATCCGTAGCCTTCCATCACATCAAAACCTAAAGTAGTAAAATCACGCCCGACACTAAGATCTAATGCAGCACCTCCGGATACCATGAAACGTATATGACCTCCGAATTTTTCATGAACTTCATGAAATACTTTTTTAGAAAATGCCCTTGAATTGATCATACCTGCTAACCTAAAAACAGTTCTTTTAATAAAACTTACATTTATTTTTTCTCTGATTCCTTTCATAATCATTAAATAAAGACGCGGAACTCCAATGATAATCGTAACTTTGTGCCGCTGAAGAGTATCCATGATTTCAGGACCGGACAATCCAGGACAGAATGCCATAGTTGCTCCAAGGTATAATGCTGCAACCATGGTAGAACATAAAGGGAAAATATGATTTAATGGAAGAAGAATCATAAAAACATCTTCAGGTATAAAAAGAGGTATTTCACCGCTGACAGATTCAATATTTGCTAAAAAGTTATCCCATGTAAGCATGACGCCTTTAGGACTTCCAGTTGTTCCGGAAGTGTAAAGAATGCAAAATATCTGACTAATTTCAGGAGAAGCAATTTCCTTTACCGGTTCTTTTGAATAATCTTTTTTTAAATCGTCAAGATTTATTTTTTTAACTTTATGCTTAACACTTTTCAGTGCTTTTTCCAGTTCATTTTTTGTTGTATTTGTATAAAACACAACTTCAGGTTTATTATCATTCATTATATATGAAATGTCATCCGCTTTGGAGAGAAAATCCACTGGAACAGGTATGGCTTTTTTATTTATGATAGAATAAAATGAGTAGCACCATTCAGGTCTGTTTTCGGCAAAAACGATAGCTGTTGCATTTTTTTTAACTGTGTACAGTTTTTCAAAAAAAGAAACAGCCTGAAGAACCTCTGAATAGGTAATTACTTTATCGCCAACTTTCATTGCGGCTTTGTCATGATTTTTTATTAACATTAAATTCTCCAATTTTTCATTAACAATGAAAATATTTTTTAATATCACAGTATTTATGTTACTAAAATCAGTATTCGTTTAAAAGCTAAGCAAAATAATGTTTTTAGAAAAAACATTTACTGTATAAAGAATATCAAAAGGAAACATAGATGTTCTTTTATTATCATTTTTAATTTTTTGTTTAAAAACGCAATAAAAAAATGGAGAAACTATCTCCATTTTACATTTTTTTAACTTTTTTTACTGTTTTATAATCGGCATTTCCCGAAACCAGTATTTTCATTTTTTAAAAATCGGAAATACTGGTTTAATCCGCTCTTGTACAGACATGGCAACACCAAAATATCAGTTTATAGAAGTTCCCTTATTTTTTAAGTTTTGTTTTCGTTTTAATTACCTTATTTAGTAGCCGGTTTTTTACCTGCTGCTTTTTTTTTAACTGTTTTTTTAGAAGAAGATTTTTTAATTTCAACCTTTTTTGAAACTTTTTTTAAAATCTGATTTTTCCCGACTGGCTTTGAAATCTGGTCTTTTCTGACGTATTTTTTCCCTGTCGCGAGTTCAATTACTTTATAAGCTCCGTCATATATGCCGATACTTTTCGCTTTTACAATATTATTGCAGAACATTGCAAGCATATCGTCAGAT
>JBFZEW010000201.1:0-3611 GCA_041306665.1 Spirochaetota bacterium
CAAGAGCGATTTTAAAATTGTAATTATCAAGTTCCCTTTTTATCTGCTTAATCATGTCCTGAAGATTTATATTCATGTCGTTAACAAGGCCTGCCATCTGACCGATTTCATCTTCACTCAATACCGGCGCGTGCGCGGACAAATCTCCCGCTGCGAGCTTCTTGGTTGCTTCGACGAGACCATCCATTGGAACAACAATATCTTTTGTGAACAGATTAAATGCGCCAATGATACTGAAAGACACAACCAGCATCATGAGAATCATACGGTTACGCATATCTTTAATAACGGAATTAGCGTTTGTTTTTTTCAAATCAGCGTCAATTGCCGCTAAAGTCTTTTCGTCTACATGAGTTTTAATTACCTCGAAATATTTTGCTTTAATTGAATTTTGAAATTTTGGCGAACTTACTTCAAGAATAATCTGTGTTCCCACCGATAGAGAAACAATTGTAATTAAAAGAAAGTATATCAGCAGCTTTTTTTTAAGTCTGGAAGTCTGCTTTTTCTCTTTAATTGAATTCGAATTTTCCGTCATAATGAATCCTTTTAATCTTTAATTAAAATATTTACATTCAAAAAAAGTGAATGTGTTAATAGCTAATGGAAAATCAAAATAAGCTGCATCGTGATATATTATTACAGAAATTCGGTATTTTTCAAGAAAATAATTTTAATGATGCGGAAATTATCCTTAATTACTTTGCTGATACTTTTATATAATGCTGCGATTTATTTAACGAATTTAACGGTCATAATAAATAAAATTTGCAATATTTCATTCACTTCTCAATAAAATTTAAGCGAAATGATGATTTTATCCGATTATTAATTATATGTTATAAGAAGAAGTATTGATAAAATTCCTGGAGACAATCGAATGCAGTCTGAAAAAAAAATGAAGAAATGGAAATGCGAGCAGATTAAATATTATCAGAATTATCTGAATAATTTCGACAGGAATTCCAGAGAATATAAAGTTCTGGAAAAAGGCATTCTTGATCTTAAAAATTCTCTGTAAATATCATTAATCAATGATTCTTTTAATCTGAATTTCATATTTATTGATTTTATTATGCATTGTTTTCCGTGAAATCTGCAGCGATTTAGCCGCGTGTGAAATATTAAAACTGTGAAATTCAATGGCTTCCATGATAATCTGTTTTTCAATATCATTGAAATTTCTCATTTTACCGTCAGCGTCTAAAATGAATTTTTTCTGTTGAAAACTTTTCACTGATGACCGAACATCCGATTTGACATTTCCGTCTTCTTCTTTTATAAAATTTACAGTTTCATTATAACTTGTTTCATTCCCTTCCGAAAGAAGTACAATCCTGCGGATAAGATTCTCAAGCTGTCTTACATTTCCAGGCCATGAGTAACGCGTAAGGTAAATTCGGGAATCATCAGTTAAAAATATATTTTTCTTTTATTAAAAATTATATTTTTCAAGAAACAAATCAATAAACGGGGGATTATCCTCGACTCTGTCGCGAAGCGGCGGAATTACGACCGGCACGACATTCAGTCTGTAAAAAAGGTCTTCTCTGAATTTGCCGTCGGCAACCATTTTTTTTAAATCATAATTACTCGCAGCAATTATCCTTGTTTCTGATTTAACAAGATTATTCCCGCCGATTCTTTCAAACTCTTTCTCCTGCAGAACTGTAAGCAGTTTTGCCTGAAAATCCAATGATAGATTTGAAATTTCATCGAGAAACAATGTTCCTTTGCCGGCAGCTTCGAACTTTCCTGTTTTCCTTGAAACGGCGCCGGTAAAAGCGCCTTTTTCGTGACCGAAAAGTTCCGAGCCGATTAAATCCTGCGGTATTGTGCTGCAGTCAAGCGATTTGAATGGTTCAAGACTACGGTTGCTGTTATAATGAATTGCTTTTGCTAGAATACTTTTTCCGGTTCCGCTCTCGCCTAATATCAGGATTGTACTGTCAGTATTTATAATGCGTCGAATTGTTTCTAAAACGCTATTCATTTCGGGAGAATGCGAAGCGAAACCTTCAAGAGTATGACTTAATTTCATTTCACTGCGCAAAGTTTTTATTTCTTTTTCAAGAGTGATTTTTTCACTGATGTTTTTAAGAAGATAAATAAGTTTCTCGTTTTCAAAAGGTTTTGTTATGAAATCATAAGCGCCTAATTTCATGGCCCGAATCGCGGTATTTATATCTTTCGACGCTGTCAGAATTACGACTGCAATGTCAAGCCGCTGCTGCTGAATTTCGGACATTACGTCCAATCCGTTTTTTCCGGGAAGATCCAAATCAAGCAGAAGTATATCGTATTTATTTTTTTTTATGAGCCCGGTAATGACATCTCCTCTTTCGACGCTTTCAATGACGAAATCATCATTAAAAAGTTCCGTAAGTAAAGAACGTATGCCGGGTTCATCGTCCGCAATTAGTAGCTTATACATCTTTGAATTTCACCATTATGATATTTTTTTCTTTAATGAAATCAAGCTCAATTCCAAGTACATCCGCGATGCGGGCTGCGGCATATAATCCGCTGCCGTCGCTGAAATAAACTGAAGACGCATATGGAATCGTGTAATTATCGCTGTTAAGCAGAGAAAATTCAATATTTTTATATTCAAAACAAATGCAATCACTTCCGTAACTGACGCTAACCAGCGCATCATCATACGCATCATTAAGCTTAATCAAACGCTCAATAAGTTTCTTTAAAAGAACTGCGTCAGATGACACATGCATGTCTTCATCGATGTTACCGGTTCTGAGATATTCGTTATCCCTCAATAATTCAGAAATCAAATTTTTAACCGGAACATCCGAGAATAACGGTTGCGGAATATTGAAAGATTCATATAGATTATCAAAAATACTTTCAATTTTTTCGACCTGACGTTTTATAATTTCACAATATTCTTCGACTTTTCCGGAGTTGTTACTTTTCACGCTCATGAGCTGCGCGTAGCCTTTTAGAGCAGTAAGAGGATTCTTAACTTCATGGTTTAATGCTCTGATAACTTCTTCAGCAGATTTTAGTTCATTTTTTTTCATGTTCAATAACATCTGCGTCAGCCCATAATCTTTCAAGATCATAATACGATCTTGATTCAGGCGAGAAAAGATGAATGATTAATTCACCATAGTCCAATACAATCCATTCTGTATCAATTTCTGGTTTCCCGCGAAGACCATATCCTTCATCGGCGAGAGTTTTCTGAACAGCGCGCGATAACGAGCGCAGATGCAGTTTTGATGACCCTGAAGCGATTAAAAAATAATCGAGATACGAATTCACTTTTCTAAGATCAAGAAAAATAATTTCTTCGCCCTTTTTTTCGGAAATTGCTCTAATTACGTTTCGTCCCGCTTCAATTGCATTATTCATGTTATTTATTGTAATCCTTACCTAAGATAAATAGAACATCGTTAAGTTCAGTACTGTTTGTAATGTGATATACTTTTTGTATTCCCGTCAAATCGGAAACCGCCCGTACAGCAGAAATGTTTCCATTCTGATTAATCAAAATGGATTCGTCGAATTCACCGTACGGCGAAGTTGAAAATTCCACGACTGTGATTCCTTCGCGCACAAGTTTGCTCCTTGCTGTTCTCGCGAGATTC
>JBFZEW010000202.1:0-5798 GCA_041306665.1 Spirochaetota bacterium
AATATTTCCACAGCCGATTTATCTTTAAGCACCCCGAATCTTGCACAAAAATTATTTAATAATCTTAATTTAACAATTGAGAAGGGATCGTCATTACTTGTCGTTGGACCGTCGGGAGTTGGTAAAAGTTCATTGCTTCGAGCTATAGCAGGACTTTGGAACAGCGGAACAGGTGCGGTTACTTTCCCAGAAGACAAGGTTTTCTTCATACCTCAAAAACCATATATGATTCTCGGAACTTTACGGGAACAATTATTATATCCCGGGTTTAATACAGCAATTTCTGATGCTGAACTTGAGGAAGTACTTCATGAAGTTAATCTGCCGCATTTAACAGAAAAACTGAAAACAGCACACCCTGAACTTGAGTCTGTATTTGATGCTGAAGAAAATTGGGAGGATATGCTGTCGCAAGGTGAACAGCAAAGACTGGCATTTGCAAGGTTGATTGTAAATAAACCGGAATTCGCCATATTGGATGAATCAACCAGCGCGCTTGATATTGCCAATGAAGAAAAAATATATGATCGAATTAGGAATACGGGAATTACTGTTTTAAGTGTCGGACATAGAGAGTCGATCAAAAAATTTCATGATGAGATACTTGAACTTAAAACCGACGGAACCTGGAATTTAGTTAAAAATCAATAGAAATTTACTTTTTTAATTGACTAAATACCGGATAATGATAGTTTTCCGGTAATTTTAAAAAATAGAGGTTTTACATGGCTTATTTTATTACAGATAAATGTACTGCATGCGGTACTTGTGCAAGTGAATGTCCTGTTGAGGCAATTTCAGAGGGAGATCCAATTTACACAATTGATGAAGATGCATGTACAGAATGCGGTCTTTGCGCAAGTGTTTGTCCTGTGGAAGCAATTGAAAACTAAGAAATTGTGATATAACACTATTCTTAAAAAGCCCTTTTTATAAAGGGCTTTTTAATTTTTGGGCATATTTTGAACTGCGGGATTTTTATGAGTTGAGGATTTGGTTTCTGTGTATATCTTTTTATTTATGTTGGTTCTCTTTGTTCTGTGGTTTTAATATTTATATTGAGTCTTTTAATAATATATGGCAAAAAAGTAGTAAATGTTGATTTAAATTCCTCGTAATTACTAATATCATTTTCATTTAGTGGAATTCCTGTTTTAGTTTCATATATTTCTAATAATTCTTCCCAAAAAAGAAGAAACCCAAAAAAAGCAAGCTTTGAAACAGAAATTTTAAGTTTTTGCCTAATGTTAGAATAAACTTCAATTTGCTCCTCATTCGGGCAAAAATGAAGTCTTTCCCATGATTCAGGTTTATGTCTTTGGTATTCCGTAAGCATTCCTTTTATGAGAGCAGGTGAAATTCGGCGGCATGTTAAATCCAGCAAATCTCGAAAAATTCTTGAAATACTTAAATGATATTTTCCGGCTGCTTTGGTTACTTTTTTATAAAATTTTATATCTGCGTAAGCTGAAGTATTCATGTTTTTTCCTTATAGAGAAATGTCCCTCTGCTTATATAACGAAAAAAACCTGAATAATGTAAAAATTTTTGTGCTTTATTAGGATTTTCTTGGAATTATTTTTAATGTGCTATATTATATAATATTATTGAATATGGAGATGAAAATGAAAATGAAAATTAGAGTGTTATTTATAATTATTGCTGCAGGCTTATTTCTAAGTATAAATTTTAATGTTTTTGCTGCAAAATCGGGATCTTCTGCTGATATTAGTAGAATTCCGGCTGCCAGTCTTTCTGATGCAGAAAGGAAAGGTCTGCTGCTAATGCGCGAAGAGGAAAAACTGGCGCGTGATGTATATTTATTTCTTTATGATAAACATAAAATTAATATTTTTAAAAATATATCTTCGAGCGAACAGCAGCATATGGATTCATTACTGACCCTGCTAAACAGGTATAAACTGAATGATCCAATTGGTAATGATGAAAAAGGTAAATTCATGAATAGTGAATTGCAGGCATTATATAATGATTTAACCAAAAAGGGCGCATCATCAGCCGTTGAAGCACTAAAAATCGGTGCTACAATTGAAGATCTTGATATTAAGGATTTACGCGATTTATTGAAAACAAATGACAATGAAGATATCAAATTTGTTTATGACAATTTAATGAAAGGTTCGCGTAATCATTTACGTTCATTTATTAAACAATTAAAGCAATCTAAAGCTGATTATAGTCCGCAGTATATTTCCAGAGATGAGTTTGATGCAATAGTAAATTCTTCCATGGAAACCGGCGGTTATTGATTACTCTGAAAGATTTTTCAGAGTAATATTAAATATGGAGATGATGGGGATCGAACCCACGGCCCCCACAATGCCATTGTGGTGCTCTCCCGGCTGAGCTACATCCCCGTTGAAATTAGTGTTTAAACGCTCGCTGACCGGTGAACATCATCGTGATTTTGGGATCAGCCTCATTACACGCGACTATAGCTTCGAAATCACGCATTGATCCGCCAGGCTGAACAATGGAACTTATTCCTTGTTTAATGCCGACATCGACACCGTCGCGGAAAGGAAAAAATGCGTCGGAAATCATGGATGAGCCGATTAGTCCGGCTTTTATGTCGTTTGTAATTGTATCAATCTCTTCCAGTTTTGAATATTTTTCTTCACCTTTTTCTACTTCAAATTCAAGTTGTTTATATGGTATTCCATATTTTTCAAAGCAGATTCTGTCCGAATATTTAATGTACGCTTTGGATACTGCAATTTCCGCGACTCCGACCCGGTCCTGTTCTCCAGTCCCGATTCCGATGGTTGTTCTGTTTTTGACGTATATAACTGAATTGCTTGTTACTCCCTGTTCAACGAACCATCCGAACAGCATGTCCTTGAATTCTTCATTCGTCGGCATTCGTTCGATTGAATATTTCTGTCCTTTATATTCTGTTTCCGCTTTTATGAAATCTTCCGGTTTGTTTATGACGTTAAGCGGTGACTGCTGTATGATGATTCCGCCGTCAATAAGCGACTTGAAGTCTAAAAAGCGTTCAGATCTGTATTTTTCAAGTTTATCCATTCTGTTGATTTTTACAATGCGCAGATTTTTACGGGCTTTAAGTATTTCAAACGCTCCATTCTCGAATTCCGGAGCTACAACAACTTCGAAATATTCTTTAGCGATAAACTCGGCTGTTTTTTTGTCAACAGGGCGGTTTAAGGCAATGCACCCTCCGAATGCGGCGACTCTGTCGGCTGAGTACGCTTTAGCGGCAGCTTCTTCAATTGTTGCTGCTTGTGCTGCTCCGCATGGATTGTTATGCTTCACGATTACAACAGAAGGTTCTGCAGCAAGATATTTTAAAATATTAAGCGCGTTATCAATATCAGTCAGATTTGTTTTGCCGGGATGTTTTCCGAATTGAAGCATCATTTCCTCGGAAATTCCGGATACTAATGATTTTCCGTTGGTAATATAACTGCATTCGCCGAAAGATACATTTCCGTTGATAAGTTCATACAGAGCCGCCTCCTGTCCGGGATTCTCTCCGTATCTTAATCCTTTTTCGACGATCGCTCCTTCATCTTCAATTTTCCAGGTTTTCTTTTTGTATTTTAATAACTGGTTTCCTAATTTGATTTCCATGTCATCCGGAAAATTATCGTCCATTATTGTTTTATATGATTCTTTTATGTTCTTCATGTTCATTCCTTTCTTTTTCAATGTTTAAAGATTTTTAAAATATTTATATGTGTCAATACAATTTTACCGCGTGAAATAATTATTATAATCCGGAATTTTCTCAAATTTGCTGATAAAATATATATTGCTTTTTACATAATATTAGTGTTATAATTTTATTGAATTTTAAATTATGGCAGAATATAATTACACAATATTAACGTTTAAAAATCTGTTAAAAGGATTAATAAAATGAAGAAATATATAACTTTAGTGATTTTAATGGCGATTTTCTGTTGCTCAAACAAAGGGAAGGGCACGGAATTCAATCCGATCACGATTTATTTTATGCCGGCAATTGATACAAATGTGATAATGAAAAATTCTCTTAAATTAACTGAATTTCTACGCAAAACGACCGGATATTATTTCATGCCTGTTATTCCTGTTTCCTATTCTGATGTTATTAATTCATTTGCTGAAAATAAAGCGGATGCCGCTTTAATGGCTTCGACCGCCTATGTTATTTCTAATGAAAAATTTGGTGTCGTCCCCACGCTTAAATTTCTCCGTGACGGGAAATCTGCCTATCGCGGTCAGATCATTGTATTGAAAAGAAGTAAAATAAAAACACTTGAGCATATAAATGATAAAACAGTTGCATATACTGATGAATTATCGACAACCGGTTATCTTTTACCGAATTTATTGTTTAAAATGTCGCGGGTGATTCCCAAGTCTGAAGTTTTTTCAAGTAATCATTATAATTCGATCGAAATGCTTTTATCCTCCAAGGTTGATGTCGCGTGTACTTTTGAAGGCGCTCATTTGCGGATGAAAAATAAATATCCTGACATTGAAAAACAGGTAAAAATAATTCAATATACTGAGTACATTTCGAATGATGTTCTATGTTTCCGCAAAAACTTCAATTCTGAAATGAAATCAAAGGTAATCGCGGCTCTTCTTGAATATATGCATAGTGAAAACGGGAAAGCAGTGATGAAGGAGTTATTAGGTATTGACGGATTTACGATAGCAAAAGATGAAGATTATGATTTAATCCGTGAGGCGTTAAAAGCTACCGGAAAAAATATCGAAGATTTCATGTAATTAAATATAGATTAATATCCGGTATAGATCAAATAATTTTTGTTTTTCAATGGTATCTTTCTGCTTAAGTAGGATATTGTTAATGCTGGTACAGATATTTTCTCTGTCATCTTCGTTTTCATTTTCAATGCGGTTAAAAAAATCCTCTCTGGTCATTTTATCATTCAGAAATTCGTCAATAAAATTGTTCTGATTTGTGTTTCCCATAACATTCTCCTTAAAGTAGAATAATGCAGTTATGTCCCAATATTGCTTTTTTTGCAAGAGACTTACCCTTGTTTTTTTACAGCAAAAAGACTTAATTGTTATTAATATTTTTTATTAGACAAAGTTTGGCGGATTGTGTAAAATGTGTTCATGCATATTATCTTAGTTGAAAATATGGAAATTTTCGCATCTAAATATTTATTTAGATGCATGGAGTATAAATAATGACCAAAATTATAGCTGTTGCTGTCGGCGGCAGTATTGGCGCGACGGCACGATATTTAGTTTCACTTTTTTTTATTAATCACACGCATTTGAAATTTCCTTATGCGACTTTCATTGTTAACATGGCGGGTTGTTTTTTAATTGGACTGTTATATTCTCTTTTTTCCGGAAAAATCGTTTCAATAGAACTTAGACTGTTTCTGATTACCGGATTTCTTGGAGCATTAACGACTTTTTCTACTTATAATTTTGAAAGTGTAATGCTGATAAAAGAAAGATTGTTCGTAATGGCAGTTTTTTATTTTGTACTTTCAAATTTTGCAGGTATTGCTTTTCTCTACGCCGGCATGAAGTCAGGGGATTTTCTGAAATGAAAAAAGTTGCCGTTATCGGCGGAGGTCCCGCAGGAATGACTGCGGCAATTTTCGCGTCCCGCAGCGGATGCAGAGTAACTTTGTACGAAAAACAGAAAAAATTAGGAAGTAAAATTTATGTTACGGGAAATGGAACATGTAACATTTCTAATAGAAACGCCGCTCCGTTGAAATACAATTCAGAATCGATTAATTTTGTAGAATCAGTTTTAAATAAATTTTCCGTAA
>JBFZEW010000203.1:0-12169 GCA_041306665.1 Spirochaetota bacterium
ATGAAGTCGTTAAATCTGGTTTTCAGAAGTATGACGATGTTTACAAAGATATTCCAGCAGCAAAAAGACCTCCTCGTCCGTGATTTTAGAATGAGCCGGATTTATTCCGGCTCATATATTTTTTAAATTGGAGGTGTTTATTATGAACGGAAAAACTGATTACATTCTTGAAGTGGAGAATGTTACAAAAACATTTCCGGGTGTAGTAGCTTTGAATGATGTTACATTCAGGGTCAAACGCGGCGAGGTTCATGGTATCTGCGGTGAAAACGGAGCAGGTAAATCTACATTGATGAAAATTCTTTCCGGTGTGCATCCGCATGGATCATATTCGGGAAAAGTTAAGTATGACGGTGAGGAAATAGAATTTAAAAGTGAAGCAATTCACCAGGCGATTGCTAAAGGTATTGCAATAGTTTATCAGGAACTTGCGTTAGTTCCATTCATGACTGCAGGAGAAAACATTTTCCTAGGCAGGGAGCCGAAGATAAATGGTGCTATAAATTGGAACAAACTTTACTCGGATGCTGAAAAAATTTTAAAAAAGTATAAATTAAAAATCAGCTCAATTGATAAAATAGTAAATCTTGCTGTTGGAAAACAACAGATGGTTGAAATTGCGAAAGCATTATCAGAAGATGCAAAACTGCTTATATTAGATGAACCTACATCTGCACTGACAGAAAAAGAAGTGGATCAGCTGATGGAGATTCTTCAGATTTTGAAAACTCATGGTGTTACCTGTATATATATCAGTCATAAAATGGATGAATTTTTCAGAATTACAGATTCATTAACTGTTATGCGTGACGGCGGTGTCGTTGAAACACGTCCGACAAAAGACTATACCAATGATATAATTGTTTCTCAAATGGTTGGACGGGAAATGAAAGAGAGATTTCCCCAGAATACCCGTAAGCCGAAAGAAGTTATTTTTGAGATTAAAAATCTTAATATAGCTCATCCTGCTGATGCGGATAATGTAATTATCAGTGATGTTTCATTTAATATCAGAAGCGGTGAAATTTTCGGAATGGCCGGTCTGATGGGTGCAGGGAGAACTGAACTTGTAACTACAATATTCGGTGAATATGGGATTATAAAATCCGGAGACATTATACTTAACGGAAAGAAACTGAATATTAAATCAGCGAAGGATGCAATGCTTCATGGAATAAGTCTTGTTCCTGAGGATAGAAAAAGACAGGGACTCATTCTGGCTCAATCCATAAAACAAAACATTTCACTTCCGAATATTGATAAATTTTCGTCATTCATGCAAATTAACAGTCATGCAGAGCATGCGGAGTGTGTTAAATATTCTACAAGTCTGAAAGTTAAAGCGCCTAGTATTTATGTTAAAGCAGATTCACTTTCAGGCGGTAATCAGCAGAAAGTTGTAATATCCAAATGGCTGATGAGTAATCCTAAAGTTCTGATATTGGATGATCCTACACGCGGTATTGATGTCGGAGCGAAATATGAAATTTACAAGCTTATGAATCAGCTTGCAGAAGAAGGTGTTGCGATTATAATGATTTCAAGTGAACTGGAAGAAGTTCTAGGGATGAGCGATAGAGTCATGGTTATGCATGAGGGAAAATGTTCAGGTATTCTTGATATCAAAGAAGCAACACAGGAAAAAATAATGAAACTTGCAACCGGTCTGCAGGTTGGTGTTTAAATTAGGAGGGTATTATGAGTTTAAATGTTAAAGAAATTTCAAAAAAATTCAATTTTGATTTTAAAACATATACAATGGTTTTTGCATTGATTGGTATATGGATAATTTTCGGTATATTTACGGACGGTCTTTTCTTCTCGGCTAGAAATATGTCAAATCTATTCCGTCAGATGTCGATTATTTCATTTCTGGCTTGTGGAATGGTTCTTATTATTGTTGCTAATAATATTGACCTTTCTGTCGGTTCGGTTGTTGGACTTGTCAGCGCTGTAACGGCTTTTTTACAGGCATACACTTTCCCAAAAATTCTTCCAGGCATGTTTCCTGACATGGATATCGTGACAATCGGCATAATATCGACGGCATTGACTTTTACAATAGGTATACTTGTCGGATTGGCTGTCGGTGTTTTACAGGGAAGTTTGATTGCGTATCTGAAAATTCCGGCTTTCATTGTTACTCTGGGCGGTATGATGATTTTCCGTGGCGGAGTGCTCGGAATTACTCAGGGGAAAACAATTGTACCTATTGAGCCGTCATTTGTTTGGATTGCACAGGATTATGTTCCTAAAACTGCCGGACTTATTTTAGGTTTAATTGTTGTAGCATATATCTTCTTTCAGTCTTTCAGAAACAGACAGAAAAGAAAAGCTTACGGATTTGAAATGTCGGGATTATATGTTGACGTTATTAAAGCAGGATTCTTTTCTTCTATTGTTATGGGCTATGTTTTGTATATGAATACGTATCGTGGCATTCAGAACCCTGTTTTTCTTCTCGCTATTGTTGCAGTTGCAGTAAGTTATCTTGCAAATAATACAAGATTCGGAAGATATACTTATGCGATCGGCGGAAATGAGGAAGCTGCGAAATTATCAGGTGTTGATATTAAGAAAAATGTTTTTATGGGATTTGTTCTTATGGGCGTTCTTTGCGGTGTGTCGGGAAATATTCTTACAGGTTATGTTGCTGCCGGAACGACAGGCGGCGGGAACATGTATGAGCTGGACACCATTGCGGCATGTATAATCGGCGGAACAAGTTTTTCAGGCGGCGTAGGTACAATTTTCGGCGCAATGGTCGGATCACTTGTAATGGCAAGTCTTCTTAACGGAATGAGCGTAATGAATGTTGATATATTCTGGCAGTATATAATTAAAGGTATTGTATTGATTCTCGCTGTTTATGTTGATGTAAAATACAATACAAAAAAGAAATAACCCCCTCTCCATATTTTTATATTTAAAATCCGCAGTCTACACCAGGCTGCGGATTTTTTAATGAAAGAAGTATAGATTAAATTTAACGGATGTTGTTTTCGTTGTAATTTATTCTGTTTAATGATGTGGAAAAAATCCCCTGTACTTCAGGGGATTTTTTTATAATTAAGAAGGAAGTAATGAAAATTAGTCTATTGAAATAAATCCGGCTTCTTTAACAAGTTTTTGTCCGTCAGATCCTTTAACATAGTTGATGAATTTCATTGTAGATTTAGTAGCCGTTTTTTTATCAGTAAACATGTAAAGTTCTCTTGATACTGGAAATTTCCCTGATTTTCCGTTTGCAAGAGTCGGTTCAATTGAATTAACTGAAAGACCTTTTATTGAGTCATTAAGATAACCGAATCCAATGTAGCCGATTGCTTTAGCGTTATTTGCGATCACGCTGACAACTGCTCCATTCGAAGCCTGAAGAAGCGCTCCTGATAAAACTTTTTCTTTTTTCATGATTTTTTCTTCCCATACTTCAAAAGTACCGGATGACGAATCACGGGAAACAACAACAATACTCATGTCCGCACCGCCAAGCTGTTTCCAGTTTGTAATTTCTCCTTTATAAATTGCTCTTAACTGATCAATTGTCAGATTTTGAATTTTATTCGACGGATGTACAATTGGAGTAATCATATCGATTGCAACTACATGTACTTCAATGTCTTTTCCTGCAGCTTTTGCAGCTTCTTTTTCAGAATCTTTCATTCCTCTTGAAGAATTTGCAATATCACAGCTTCCTTCAATGATTGCTTTTACACCATCACCTGAACCGGAACCTGAGATTGAAACTGTAATGTTTTTGTCAACAGATCTGAATGCTTCAGCACATTTTTGTGCAACTGGCAATACTGTTGTAGAACCTTTGATCACGACTTTATCTGAACTGCTTTTAGAGAACCATCCTGCGAATGCAAGAGTAGAACTTAAACAGCAGATCAGTATTGCTGTAAATATGCGTTTCATTTAACGCCTCCATAATGTAATATTGAACATAATAAACAATAGGAATGTTAATTTTTTATGATTATTTTGTGTGAAAACCGTAAATAACATGTAAAATAAATATTTAAACGTGTTTAAAATTCTGTAAATGCAAAACGTTAACGCGTAATATGTGTGATATATAAAATATTCGAAAAATATAAATCTTAAGCAAAAATAACTTTGACAAATCCGGTAATAATTTGATTTCATAAATAAGGAAATTTTTTAAAACTAATATTTTGATATTTCCGTGTCGGCATAGGTGTTGATAAAATCAGTATCTGCGGGTTTTTTTAAAAAAGGTAAATACTGCTTTTTAAAAGTGCCAATAAAGATTTAATTAAGAAATATCTATGAATTTGCGAAAAACCGTTTAAATTTTCAGCTAATTTACGTGATATATTACATTCTGTGCTCTGGAGGCTTTAATGAAGGATTTTCTGGTATTTGACGGTATTCATAAGTCATTCGGACAGTATAAGGCTGTTGATAATGTAACAATATCCGTTAACCAGGGTGAAGTATTTTCACTTCTCGGTCCCAGCGGCTGCGGGAAAACCACGCTTCTGCGACTCTGCGCCGGCTTTGAAGTGCCCGACGCAGGGAGAATCATTCTTAACGGCCAGGATATATCCAACCTTCCTCCCGATAAAAGAAAAGTTAATACAGTATTTCAGAATTACGCGCTTTTCCCTCACATGTCTGTAAGGGAAAATATCGCTTTCGGTCTTCGAGTCGCTCGCAAAAGCGCAGCTGAAATCGGCAAAGAAGTTGATGCAATGCTTGACCTCATTCAAATGGCCGATCATGCCGAAAAAAAACCTTCACAGATTAGCGGAGGACAAAAGCAGCGTGTTGCCATAGCCAGAGCGCTGGTAAACAAACCGCAGGTTCTTCTTCTTGATGAACCTCTTGCCGCGCTTGACCTTAAACTGCGGCAGAGAATGCTGATTGAGCTTGACCAGATTCATGATGAAGTCGGAATAACGTTTTTATTCGTGACTCACGATCAGGGCGAGGCAATGAGTTTAAGCGACCGCATGGCGGTAATGAATGAAGGAAAAATTGAGCAGGTCGGAAGGCCTGTTGAAATATATGAAAGTCCAATCAGCAGTTTCACCGCGGCGTTTATTGGTGATACTAATTTTTTTGATGGACGGGTTTCTGAAGCATTGCCTGATAATTACAGCCGCCTCTCGATTGATGGTCTTCCTGATGCTGTGTGTTTTAATGACAGCATGCGACGGGTTGGTGACATGGTGCATGTGAGCGTGCGTCCTGAAAAAATCATGATGAGCAGACAATCTCCGCCGGAACATCTCAAAGTAAATATAATTAAGGGTGTTGTCGAAAATCTGGTTTATCTCGGCGGATATACGAAGTACTGGGTTCGGGCAGGCGAGTGGATGATTTCAGCGCAGCAGCAGCATCATCACTTTCAGCTTGATGAAAAACCTCTGACATGGGACGAGGAAGTGTGGCTCAGCTGGCACGCTGATGACGGTTTCATGCTTGAAAAATATCATCTTGATGATGAAAAAATGCTTACTATGCCTGAGGATGGAGATTTGCTTGCCGAAGATATCGGCGGCATTGAAAATCCTGAAGCCGAAGATGACGATCTGGAAGAGGCTAAGGAATGAATTTTAAACGTGCAAATGTATTAAAATTAACAATTCCGTCTTTTCTGTGGTTGATCATATTTTTCCTGATACCAACAGTGATTGTTGTAGTAATCAGTTTCAGAAACGCCGATGTTTCCGGTGGCATAGGCGCGGGATGGAGTCTTCATGGTTTTTCGGACATAATGAGCGTTTCATTTCTCGTAATATTATGGCGTACGGTGAAATTGAGTTTAATTACAACGATTTTTTGCCTTGTAATAGGAATGCCCGTCGCAATATACATGGCAAAGGCGGATGAAAAAATTCAGAATTTACTTCTGCTTTTAATTGTAATTCCGTTCTGGACAAATTTTTTAATACGGGTTTACGCGTGGAAAGTTATTCTTCATCCTGAGGGTCTGCTTAAAAAGTTATTTTTTATCGCCGGGATGATTCCGGAAAACGGGACTCTTCTTTATAATGAAAGTTCCGTACTGCTTGTACTTGTATATACTTATCTGCCTTTCGCGATACTTCCATTGTACACCGCTATTGAAAAATTCGATTTCAAATTAATCGAAGCGGCAAGAGATCTTGGGAGCGGTCCGGTTTATTCTTTCTTCAGAGTTTTTCTGCCTGGTATAAGCCAGGGAATTATTTCCGCTGTGATGGTCGTTTTTATTCCGGCGCTGGGATCGTACGTTATTCCTGACATGGTTGGAGGTCCGGGAGGAGAGATGCTTGGAAATAAAATTGCGCAAAGGGTTTTTATAGACAGAAACCTTCCAAAGGGCAGCGCGCTTGCGACTCTGCTGATTCTTGCAGTTATTCTGCCGGGAATTATTCGCGTTTTTATGAAACGAACGAATTTTAAAACTGTTTTATTCCGACAAAAAAAATCCGGAGCCGTGTAATGAAGAAAAATAAATTCATATTTATTGTTACAATACTGGTGCTGATGTTTTTTTATTTGCCAATAATTGTGCTTGTCGTTAATTCATTTAATTCATCACGCTTCGGAAGCGTATGGGGCGGTTTTTCATTCAAATGGTATGAAAAACTTTTCAGCGACAGAAATATCTGGCAGTCTGTCAAAAACACGCTGATAGTCGCGGGAGTGTCAACTTCCGTGTCAATGGTGCTTGGCACTCTCTCCGGATATGTTCTTTTCCGTTATAAAACAGGAATACAGAAGGCGCATAATGTTCTTATTACAATTCCGCTTATCATTCCGGACATTTTAATGGGAATGAGTCTTCTTCTTTTTTTTATTGCTCTTAAAATTAAATTGAGTCTGTTTACGGTTGTGCTTGGACACATTACATTCTGCTTGAGTTATGTTACAGTAACAGTGCTGGCCCGTCTTCAGGATTTCGATTTCAATATTGTAGAGGCGGCGCAGGATCTCGGCGCTTCAGCGGGAGATATTTTAAAAAAAATTTATCTGCCTTTACTTGCGCCAGGATTGATTTCAGGAGGAATGCTCGCTTTAACTTTGTCGCTGGATGACTTTATAATTACATTTTTTACAGCGGGACCGGGTTCATCGACTCTGCCGCTGCAGATTTACAGCATGATTAAGTTCGGTACGCCGCCTGTTATAAACGCGCTATCGACTTTATTTTTATTAATAACATTTTTAATTGCTCTGATTTATCAGCGCATCAACACAAGGAGGACGTGAGAATGAAAAAAATTATTTTTTCAGCGGCAGTACTAATAATAGCCGCGTCAATGGCAGGTTGTTCGGGAAATAAAAAAGAACTTTATATTTACAATTGGTCTGATTATATCAACGAAGATCTTATCAAACAGTTTGAAGATGAAAACAACTGCAAGGTTGTAATGGACTTTTTCGATTCGAATGAAACAATGTACGCTAAGCTCAAAGCCGGCGCAGCAGGATATGACATTGTATTTCCTTCAAGCTACATGGTGAAATTAATGTCTGAAGAGCAATTAATTCAGAAAATTGATCACGCGAAAATTCCGAATTATAAAAATCTGGATCCCAAATATACCAAATTTTCTGAAGACCCATCCAATGAATATTCCATTCCATACATGATCAGTAATACAGGAATCGGATATCTTAAGACAAAAGCCGGTGATGATTTTGAAGCATCATGGAATATTTTTGGTAATCCGGAATATAAGGGACGGATGACAATGCTGAATGACATGCGCGAGGCAATCGGCGCGGCGCTTAAATACCTTGGCTACAGCATGAACACAGCGGACGCAAAAGAACTTGAAGCTGCGAAAAAAGTCCTGATCGGCTGGAAAAAAAATCTTGCGAAATTCGAAGCAGATCAGTATAAGAACGGACTTGTATCCGAAGAATTTTATTTTTCACAGGGTTACAGCGGAGATGTTTTTCAGGTAGTGGAGGAGAATGAGAATATCGGCTATGCGATTCCGAAAGAAGGCACGACGCTTTCAATTGATAACATGGTCATACTCAAAGAATCAAAAAATATTGATCTTGCGTATAAATTTATAAATTTCATGTTAGACGGGAAAGCGGCGGCAAAGAATATGGAATATGTTTATTATCTCGCGCCGAATAAAGACGCGTACCAGTATCTCAGCGATGAAATAAAAAATGAACCGTCAATTTTAATGCCAGAAGAAATTCTCGTTAAATGCGAGGCGTTGATGGATCTCGGAGATAAAAATGAACTTTATTCAAAAGTCTGGGATGAAGTTAAAGCCGCGAAATGAAAAAATTTTTCCGTGCTGACTGTTTTGTCTGCACGGAAAATTCACTTTACTGAAAAGTTATTTGTATTGCATGAAATAAATAGCAGTTGTCGCTGCTGCCATCAGCATGAAAACAATTCCGGTGTAGAGCATGGAGTGAGATTTTTTAGTGATTGTTCTTCTCGCCCATGGGCTTTGCTGTGTGCTGACAGAAGCGTCTTTGCTGGCAACTGGTTTGCCGCAGTTAGGACAGTCGATTTCAAGTTCCTTAACGCGTGTTCCACAGTGAACACAATTTACTTTTACTGGCATGATATACCTCCATTTTTTGAAAAACCAATGAGCTTAATTGAGAGGTAGTTTTGAGTCAAGTAGAATATTTGTTTTATATTAAAAAAAATCCATTAAAGACAAAAAACGTCAAAAAGATCTCTATTGTAGAAATTTTAACCTGTCGTCAGACTATCGTCTGACGTAACGCCTGTCATGACGCCTGTCATGACGTCTGACGATAGTCTGACGCCATGCGGTGAATTTTTGTGTAATCAAAAAAATGGAGGTATAACTTTATACTATTGTTATGATGACATTTCCTTTTTTATGACCTTTTTCCACGTATCTGTGAGCTTCAACAATTTGGTCTAAAGAATAAATTTTATCAATAACCGAGACTAGTTTTCCTTCTTCACAAAGTTCTTTTATGAAAATAAAGTCATCAATTTTTAATTTAAAATTATTTGATAATGCGATAACGTTTTGATAAATACCGGATTTTGCCAGAGATATTTTACGCTTCGATGCCGGAATTTTTCCGACTGCATCAAAAATAATATCATAAACTTTATTATTTTTTGAAAAGTCCTCTTTAGTGTAATCAATTACTTCATCTGCTCCCAGCGATTTTACCATTTTTAAATTTTCAGTGCTGCATACGGCTGTAACGTTTGCTCCGAAGTATTTCGCAAGCTGAATTGCGTAAGTACCGACACTGCCGGAAGCGCCATAAATTAAAACCTCCTGATTTTTTTTAATGCCGGCTTTTTTTAAATTGCATAGAGCAGTTAATGACCCGTTTGAAACAGGAGCGGCTTGTTCAAATGTCATGTTGGCTGGTTTCGCAGCGATTATTCCGTTTTCGGGTATGCAGCAATATTGAGCGTAGGTTCCGACTTTAAAATTTGCGGAAGCGAAAACAGAATCACCGATTTTAAACAATTTGACATTTTTTCCGACTGTTTCAATTTTTCCTGACAGTTCCATTCCGAGAATTTTATTTCTTGGTCCATTGAAGCCTATGATTATTCTCATAATTGGCTTAAAAAAGAAATCGTGGACAGCCCCCAAACCTGGTTCTAAACGTCGAATTTTTGTATCTCCGATGTGAACTGTTGTTGCATGTATTTTTATTAGAACTTCATTATCTTTTGGAACTGGTTTTTCAATTTCCATGAGATGGATAACATCTGGTGAACCGTATTTAGTGCAAACAGCAGCTTTCATATGGCTTTCCTTGTTTTAAGTTTTGTAATTATGGTTAAGTCTTAGATTCAACTATTAAGTGCAATAATTCTATTTTTAAAAATTACATCAGTGAAAAATTGTAAAGAATTTTCTGAGTCTATTATTCATTTTCCCATGTTTTTTTAAATTTCCATATCTGTAAAATTATATAATTGATGATAATATAACACAATTCGGTTTTAAAACTGCTACTTATATGCAACTAAATCAGTTATAGTTTCATATAAGGGAGCCTCTAAAAATTAAAATTTTGATGTTCCCTTGTCGGCACAAGTACTGACAAAACCAGTATTTACTATTTTAAAAAAGAAATGTAAAAACTGGTTTTGAGAAGTGCCCATAAATTAATCAAGATATTTACGATAATAATTTAAAATAATATGCGCAATTTTGAAAACAATACCCACATCATGACGCCTGACGATAGTCAGACAGTTTTGGGAGTTTTGGTGGTACTAGATTTTTGCCTGATAACAGCAAAAATCCTTAACGAACCGTAAAATATTAATAAAAATCCGACAAATATGTTGAAAAAGTTGAAAATAAAAACGGGAATAATTGGTTTAATCATTGAAAATGCGGTCATTGAAATTCCTAAAAAGAAAACAGACGCAGTTCCGGCGGCAAATCCGAATAGAACAATATCTTTAATGTGATAATTATTTTCAGAAGCTTTAACAGCGAATAAACCTGTCCAGAAAACAATTGTCAGCGGATTTGAAACAGTGAGAAAAAAAGTTTCCGTGAAAACTGATAAAAAGCCGCTGACTTCAGGTGTGGATGTTACTTTCGCTGCCGTGAAACTTCCATGTAAAATGTACGTTCCGAAAATAATTAATATCAGCGAACCGGACACGGCGGAAATATTTTTAATTTTCCGGGTTGATAGAAATCTGCCTATTCCTGAAACAGCGAGTGCGATAAATAAATAATCGACGATGACAACTGCTGTAACAGCGGCATAACCGTGAAGAAGTGAATAGTTGAGCGTAATATTCAAAATGAAGAAAAATACTGGTCCAACCGCGAGCTGAAGGATCATTCCTGTAGCGAATCCATGCAGAAAGATTTTTATTTTTTTCATAGAATCCAATTGAAAAATTTTTCGTCCATACCAAAAGGCATATGGTATGTTTTTAAAAAATGGTTATATTGTAAATATCTTTTTAACTACAAGGAGTAAAAAAAAGTCCCTACCTAATCCCGCGAACAGAGAGGTCTATTCAGCCTCTCTGTTTCTATTTGTGTCGGAAGTTATTTTTCAGATTTCTTTCCAGATTCAAACTGCTGTAAACTTTCTCTAGCTTCGCGCAATTTATTTTCAGCATCATTGAATTTGTTGTTTAGTTCCATTTTTTCATTTTCAAGTTCAATAAAAACGTCATATACCTGCATCATTTCCTCAATCGCAAGTTCAAGTTCTTCATTTTCCGGATTGTCGTCCATTAAACGTTTAAATCTTCGCATTTCATGCGCTTTTTCAAGAGATCGATAATAAATGCCAAGAGACTGTTCTTTCATGTTTATTTCGCTCATTATTTCACGCATTACATTGAAGTCCGCATTTTTATTGCTTTCCTTGATTCCTCTCGCGCAAGCTGCTTCAATATCTTTTTTAATTAGTACAATGTTGTTCAAAAAATCTCTTTCTTCTTCCATTAAATCTTTCTGTTTTAAATTTTCATTTAGATCGTTGATTTCTCTTTTTGTCTGCTGCTGAAGCGTTTCAAACCGCTGTTTCATTTTCATCATTTCGTCTTTTTGTTGATTTTTGTCCATTTTCTGCGCTGATAAATTTATCGTTAATAATGTTAGTAGGAGAAGAAAACCAGTTTTTATAAAATTTATTTTCATAACATGCTCCCGATTTTTCTTTTGATTATATATTTTTTATTGAAATATTCAAGAATTATTATTAGAATACTAACATAAGGGAAATTTTATAGTCTGATGCTTTGATGTTCCCATGCTGGTGCAAGTGCTGATAAAACCAATATTTATGATTTTTTAAAAAAGATCAATAATGGTTTTTGGAAGAGACTATTAATTTTCTTGAAACATTGTTTATTCATGAACGGAGGATGTTATGAACAAGATAGTTCTATTTTTTCTTTTTTTATGTTCATATTTGACAGATGCTCCGTATAGTTTTGATGTTTACAAAGATGCTCAATCAAAAGGATGGGACGTAGTATCGTTGAACACCGGAGTAAATGCAGATTATCTGAATTCTGTTGATAAGGAAATTATTTTCGTCACCAACATGGTCAGATCAAATCCTTCAAAATTTGCTGATGATTATGTTAAAGATATGTACGCTTTTTTTTCCGGAAAACTATATCAGTTTCCAGATGAAATCAATTATACTTCAGCTGAAGGTAAAAAAACAGTTGATGAGT
>JBFZEW010000204.1:0-7529 GCA_041306665.1 Spirochaetota bacterium
TATAAATCAGAAAGATCATTCATACAAAAAAGAAACTTCTTCGGGATTGATAAGTTTTAATAAAGTCAATGAAAGGGCATGGCTTCGAGTAAGATTATACCCCACCTCTACCGGCAAAGAAATTTTTACTGATGTTGATTGAAATTTAGAATGTTCGAACTTAATTTCAAACTCAACAGCATCTTTTTCAATTACGCATTCTTCGTCAAAAACAGGCCAGAAATGAAAATAGCCTTTTGTTGATTTATTTGTGTAGTATGGATTTTTCCAATTTTCATCCATCATTTTAACTATCTTTCCTTTGTTGAGAAGACTGATTTTTACTTCAGCAACCGGAGAAAAAGTTGTTTCTTCTACGATTTGCCCGATCAAATGAGGAAAATAAAGTTTGTGGCCTTCATCGGATGCACTGCTTACGATAGCCGCTTTCTCGCGCCGTGTTTTTATGTGAGTGATTGCTTCATGAATGAGAAAAAGAATATCGCTTCTCTGCTGAAACATAAATTTTGAATCAATCTCCGTGTGCAGAATTCCGCGTTCGCTTGTTACATATTTCGGCGGTATTCTATTAAGCACAAATGCCATAATTTCCTGAAAACTGCTGCGGTAACTTCCAAAATCCTGATTTTTATTCAGAACTTCCTCAATACTTGAAGAAACAATATCTTCCATCATGTTTTTTATTGCCATAAATCCTCCAAAATAAAACTTTACACCTGTTAAGTTTATCTGCTTCTAAAATTAATGCAAACCAAATTTTATTTTTAAAACTATATATTTACAAACTTTTCGCTTTCAAACGTTCCAATGCCCATTTTGTGTATTTCCTGACTTTACTGTCAGGATCATTCAGCAGCGAATTTAAAATTTCTTTTCCGCTTTTTGTTTCCAGTTTTTCAAGTGCTTTAATGACGTTCACTCGGACTTCCTGGTCCGGGTCTCGCGATGCAAGAACTATTCCGCGGAAAGCCGCCTGTGAACCGACAAGCGTTAAAAATTCAGCTGCGGAACGACGAATCTGCGGTGAGCGGTGCGCGAGTTTTCTTATTTTGGATTCAACATATCCGGTTGCATCAAGTATTTCTGCAAGATAAGGTTTTAAGGAACCAATTTCTTCTTTAGCGAGATCATCAAGATATTTCTCGCTGCTTTTTTCCATTTTTTTAAATGCTTCGGAAATTGACTGTCTAAGTTCCGGTGAACCGTCCTTGAAATTTTCAATAAGCCTGATCAATGATTTTGAATCGGTTTTCCGGCTTAGCGCTTGGATTGACTGTTCCTTGTGTTCCACATTCGACTCAAGAAATTCGACAATTACGTCTACGGCCTCAATGGCCTTCGAAGCAGAGAGTCCTTTTAACACGGCGGATGTTACCGGTTCGATTTCATTTTCATCAAAAAGAACGGAACGTAATTCGGATACCGCTTTTTTAGAACCGAAAATTCCAATTGCTTCTGCTGCTGAAATCCTTACGCGTTCAACCGGATCGCGCAGAAGATCCATGGAATGCAGTACTGTTGCCGTTTCGCCGTATTCAGTTAACGCCCAAACGCATGAAATTCTGACATCAGGATCTGCGTCTTTCAATGTGGCGTCGATTTGTTTGATAAAAGAAGTTTCTCCTGTAACCGGTAAAACAGCGATTAATGATGCGCGGACTTTTGAATCATTTGTTTTAAGCATTTCATTGATTTTATCAATAAAAAGTTTTTTTGGATATTCTTTCAGGATGACGAAAAATTCTTTGGCTTCTTCAGGAGTAAAAACCGGCAGAGATTCAAGAATTGTTTCAAGGCAGTATTCAGCTTTTAATTCACCTAGAAGGCGCAATGCTTCTTTGCGGACAGGATAGCTGTATTTGCTTCTTTCAGATTTAACGATTTCGAATGCTTTCGGCAGAATAAGATCTTTTGGGAAACGCAGAAGAGTTTTACGTACAGTTTCAGCGCTGACGGTTTTAACATCAATAAAAAGGTCAAAAAGATAATCTATGAAGATATAGTCTGATTTCAAAGGAATGTTTTCGAGTATCAACTTAAAGGATTTTTCGTTGTTTCTGCGTTTTTCCAGTTCACTTTTTAAAGTATAGCAGCTTTTTTCATTGCCTCTGCTAGCGATACATTTGAGAGTATTAACGAATAATTCGTCCAGATTATTCTGTTCAGTGTATAGGGAAAATACTTTCTGCGCCAGACCGTTAATATAATCTCTGTTTCCGAATTCCTGAAGAAGGATTGAACAGATATATAATGCTCCCGGCTGTGATGTGTTTTTTACAGCGCAAAGAAAATCCGATACATTGACTTCACATGATTTTTTCAGAAGAGACGTAATTCTTTCCATTGATCTCATGTCCGAAAAGGAAGCTGTCTCAAGCAGTTTTGAAAGACGATTGTTGCGGTTAAGGTACAATGCAGCGATATATCTTAATTCAAGATTGTCCTGGTCAAGAACGATCATTGCGAGATTCGTATCTTCTTCATTGCCGTCACGCAAAAATCCTATGTAATGAAGTTTTTCACTTTCATTAAATTCGCGGAATACAGGATTGAACATGTCTGTAAAGTCTTTAGTGATGCGTTTCCATGCTTCATGTCTCACTTCTTCCGATGAATCGTGCATCATCATATTATAAAGAATGTTGTAAAATTTTTTTCTGTCTTCATCTTTGAATTCCCTCGCAAGAGTCCGGCGAATAAGAGGATGAGAGTCAGACATCATTTCCCACAGGGCGCGTTTCGCGAGCTGTTCTTTTTCGTTAATAAGGACTTTTACCGCGAAATAGCGCGGAGCCCATTCCGGATCCCCGGTCATTTCTCTGATTTGAACCAGCTTGTCCCGGAAAATTTTCCCTGTAAGTATTCCGTCAAAATCTTCTCCTTTGCCGGAAAGAGCGATGCGCCGCATGTAAAGCATGTCACTCGATTTTTCAAGCCACTTTAACAACGCTGAAAGGAATCTTTTTTTCTTTAAACAAACAAGAAAACACGTGAACAATCCTGTTTCAGGAGAAAATTTCAGGACACGGTTGAAATCTTTTCTTTTCCTTTTTTGAGACAGCTTTTCAATCCATATTTCATCCATGCCGAGGAGTTTAATTACGTTTATGTTTGTAAAAACTGCATATCTTTCAATTACTCCCGATTTTTTATACAGAGCGTTTTTATCGTACTTTTCAGATATCAGCTGGTCGAAAAGAAATTTATCTTCGAATACTCTGTTTAATTTTTTTCTGAAGATTATATTTCTGCTGATTTTCAGTATAATCATTACTGCAATCACCGCACTTGCTGTGCCAGCCGCAACTATCGCGGTGAATTGATTTTCGGTTAAAAGTTTAATTAATTCATTCATGATTTCCCTCTGTTTATTTAAAATCAGTTACGCTGTATATTTCAATTGCGTTTGCTTTTCCTTTGACTTTAACAGGCTGCATTTTTTTAACTTTGAATTGACCTTCGATGTAGTCCATGGTGTTTTTCGTAATGATAATTTCACCTGCTTCAGCAACTCCTTCAAGCCGCGCGGCGATATTAACAGTATCGCCGATTACTGTATAATTCATGCGGCGTGTACTTCCCAGATTTCCCGCGACTATTGAACCCGAATGCATTCCGATGCCGACCTGAAGTTTTGATGCGTCTCCCTTCCAGAATTTCCGGGTTTTCGATTTTACAAGCTGCTGAATTTTTAACGCGCAAGTTACCGCGGACAGAGCATCCTGTTTTTCTGTCTGTAGTGGAACTCCCCACGCCGCCATTATGCAGTCACCGATAAATTTGTCGATATATCCGTTTGTTTCAATTACAATTTCCACGGCTTCATTGAAGTAATCGTTAAGAATGTTTATGATATATTCCGGATCTTTACCTTCACTGAATGATGTATATCCCCGTATGTCCGCGAAAAATACTGTGGCGGTTTTTTTGTCACCGCCCATTTTCACGAGTTCCGGTGCATCAGTCAGTTGGTGCACGATTTCTGCAGAAAGATAACGCGAAAACATATCTTTTATTACGCGCTTATCTTCAACGACCTTATGAACCTGACTTTGCAGTTCTCTTTCTCTTGTCTGATCGGTAAAGAGAAAAGTATTTCCCTGAAACTGATTGCCTTTCCCGACCAGCGGGGAAATATTTAAAGTAAAATCTATTTCTTTCCCTAATTCCTTGTTATTGTAAATGCCTTCAATTCCGGGAATTTCTTCAGGCGCCGCATTGACCTGGATGATCGAATTAAGGATTTTTTTTCCGATTGAGTTTTTAAAATAGTCTCCAATGTTTTTATTTAGATCGTTATCAGTTAGATTGAATATTTCAGACGCAGCTCGGTTGAAATATTTAATTTCTCCGTTTTTATCTGAAGTTATAAGCAGGTTTGACATGGAAGAAAATATATTTTCCTGATACAGTTTTAATTCTTCAATTTCCTTTAAATAAGCTTTGAGCTCACTATACAATCTGGAATTGTTCAGCATGCCGCCGGCAAGTTTAGTGAATGATTCCAGAAAATACAGTCGTTTCCTGTCGTAGAACATTTCTTCACGGGAATTTAAAATAAGTATTCCGAGGAAATCCTTTTTTGTTGAAACAGGCAGTGCAATTCCGGATTTCATTGTTTCATTAAGTAAAATCTTTAAAAAAGGGCTTTCTTTTCTTTCAAGCAGGACAGCAGCTTCACGGCATTCTTCTAAAAATTCGATAAATTCGGTTTTGCCTGGAAATGATGCAGGAACATCGAATTTCCCGCGTTGATACACTTTAATGAAATCACCGGATTGATTTTCCGGGTTTTTTCGTAAATATAACGCGCAAAGTGAGGATGCTGAAATATCCTGCGATTGTTCTACAAGTACTGATATCAGAGATTTAAAATCAATCTCACTTGTTAATATTGAACCTGCTCTTACAAGCTGGTCTAATGTATGATCTTCGGCTCTATTCACAATTTTACCATTACTGTAATTTATTGATGCTTCAAATGTCAGAATCTACATTTTAAAACATAATTATCATTTTATCTTCACTTGTTCCGACAAAACTCCCGTTGTATCGTATATTGAAATTTAAGCGGAATCAAAATCCCGACAATGTGATTATCAATCCTTAATTTTTCGGAATTCTTTAATTAATTATTTTCATATATTTAATTCAAAAAGTCCAGCAGATTTTTCAGTAAAATATTTTCAGGATGGCAAAATGGCGGTATTTCATAATTCTTAAAATTTATAACGAATGCTTCTAAAATCATAAAAATCAGTATTTGTATTCATAACGGAACATAAAATATAATAATTGGAGTTCTAAAATAAGATTAATATTGATTCATGTCCTTTCTTGTGATATTAGTTTAATACAGGTATTTTATGAGCTCTAATAAAATAAAACACGTTTGTTCATGCATGCTGATTTTATATTTTATTTTTCAAGACCAGTCATCTATTGCTCAGTCTCAAATTAATGAGGAGTATGGCATTAAAATTGAGTCAGTAAAGATTACTGCGAACTTGACAGATGATTTGAATTTTGTTCTGTTAAAAGAAGCGGTCAGCAAATCAATCAGCTATTTTAAAAAGCAAGATCCAGGTTCAACAATATATTTTAATGGAAAGACATATTCATATTCGCAGCTGATAACATCATATACGCTTTTTATTGATATCATTGAAAAATATGCAGATAAAAAATTAATAAAAAATCTTTCCAATAATTACATTCTGTATAAGGTTGTAAGTCCCGTATCTCTTTTATTTACGGCATACTATGAAGTAACAATTTCCGGTTCTACCGTGAAAACTGAGAATTACAATGCTGCTGTCTATGCCCGGCCGACTGATCTCATCTTGGCAGATCTGAATGATTTTTCAGGAATTGACAGAACAGTAGTCGGGAAAGTTTATAATAAAACATTTATACCGTATGACAATAGAGAAAGCATTGTCAGCAAAGAATCACTGAAAGGCCGGGCTGAAATTATCTGCTATGTTAATAATGTTGATTTGTTTTTCATGCAGATTGAGGGAAGCGGGGGAATCACGTTCCGAAATGAAAAATCAATTCGTGTTACCGCTGACGTTTCAAATGGACATGGTTTTGTGTCTATTCCGAAATATTTCGGTGAAAATGTTCCGCAAGGCGCTTTCGAATTGAAGACATATTTGAAAAATAATCCGCGTAAAGCTGATTTAATCATGAATAAAAATCCAAGATATGTTTTTTTTAAAATTGCGAAAGCCGGACCTGAAGGAAATATTGGAGAAGTCCTCACAGCCGGCCGCTCAATTGCCGCTGATAATTCATTTTATCCGAAAGGATTAATAGCCTATACTAAAACTTATGGAGAAAATCCTATCAACAGGTTTACAGTTATTCAGGATGCAGGTTCGGTAATATCCGGGTCAGACCGTATTGATGTATTTTTCGGCAATGATGATGAAGCTTCCTCTTCTGCGGAAAAGTTCCGGCAGTACGGTGAATTTTATATTCTTCTGCCGTTAAAATCTAAGTAGATATCTTAGCGATAAATCCGCGTGATTTGGAAAAGTATTTGAATAACTATTGAGAGCGGATAACAGGCTTCAGCGTTACATTGATAAAAACGCAATTCTTTAATATTCGGCGATTACTCTTGCAGAAAATCCATCACAGTCGGATACTAAAAGGGGCAGAGCAGTAAGTTCAACGGAATGTGTTTTAATTTCTGTAAGATTATTCAGATTTTCGATAATGATCATGTTTTCTGAAAACAAAAGATGGTGATTTTCGTAAGTTGTTGAATCAATTTCATCAATAGACGCGGTGTCTATTCCGATGCCTTTCAGTTTTAATTTGAGCAAATGTTTAAGAACATGTGATGAAGGTACTGGAAATTTTTGAAAGTATTTTTCGTTTCCCCAGAACTTTGACCATCCGGTTCTGAAAATTATATAATCGCAGACAGAATGAATTTCATCGATTTCCGCGATGATTTGAGCGTCGGGTTTGCCGAATTCAAGATTGATTAAAAACGCTTTTCCTTTAAACTTGGAGATGTCGAATTTATCAAGGGTCGTTCCACCTCTCATCATGTGCGCAGGAGCGTCAATGTGAGTTCCGGTGTGCGACATCATGCTGATTGATTTTTCCGCGAATCCGTCTTTTTCAATAATGAATTTATTTTTTACATCTGTTTTGTCTAAGCCCGGGAAAACAGGCATTTCACTGTTAATTTCATGCGTCAGATCATAGATCATTTTGTATTTCCTTTTCGAAGCAAAGGAATAGTCCTTTACGGAATACAATGCTTCCTCTTTCAATGAATTTTAAATTACGGTATAGTTTCAGCGCGATTGGATTTTGCGCGAAAGCGTCAAGTCTGATTGAATCAAATCCGTTTCGTGAAGCGTGATTTTCAGCAAAAGCCATCAGAGTTTTAGCGTTTCCCTTGCCGGCATAATTCGGATGCACGCAGAGCCTGTGAATTATCAGCGGATTTGTTCCGTTCCAAGAAACAGCATCATATTCCTGATCCTGGAAGGTATTGAGCGTAA
>JBFZEW010000205.1:0-8029 GCA_041306665.1 Spirochaetota bacterium
GCTCCGAATCCTTTGCTGGGCAATTTTTTTGAATTTGCGGCGATGTTTTCCGGAGCATTCTATACGATCATACTTAAAAAATTAAGTTCAAGGTACTCGCCGTTATTTTTAACAGCAGTTCAGGCTTTTACGGGACTGATATTTTTTACTCCATTTTTATTTTTAAAAAATGTTTTTCCGTCTTCTGTTAGCATTCCTGGAATAGTGTCTATATTGTACCTTGGAATTTTCATTTCAGTTATCGCTTACGGATGTTACAATTTCGCTGTAAGCAGAATTCCTGCCAACAAAGCCGCCGCGACGGTAAATCTTATTCCTGTACTCTGTCTTATCATGGCAATTATTATTCTTGATGAAAAGTTAAACACGCTTCAGCTTCTGTCGTCAATTCTGGTTATTGCCGGAGTTTACATGTCGCAGTACAGAAAAAAAATTCTTCTTGAGTATTAAGTCTTAATTTAATCCGGCAATAATCCTTGTGAAAATTATCATTGCTGTCAGAGCAAAAGGATAAATGATAGAGTATGATACGCCCGGTACACTGCTGCTGCATTTTGAATCCACAGCGGCAAGGCCTGGAGAAGAAGTCATTCCGCCTGTAATAATTCCGGCAAGATGTAAAATATCAGTTTTAAAAAATAATCTTCCGGCCAGACATGCTGTAATTATTGGCATAATTGTCGTAATCATTCCTGTAATAAATATGGCAATACCATATTTCACAACCGCATCCACGAAGCTGTTCCCGGCTTCAGTTCCTGCAGCTGCGAGAAAAAGAATTAAACCTGTTTTCCGGAGAACTGAATTGGATTGCAGAAATGAAGGCGAAAAAGCTATTTTTAAAGAATATAATTTACCTGCGGCTATGGCTGCAAGTAAAATCCCGCCGGTCAGGCCGAAATTAAAATTAAAAAAAGGAATATTGATTTTACCTAATGCCGCGCCGATGCATATTCCTGCAGAATAGAGAAAAATCAAAAAAGTGAAATCCGATTTAGTTTCAGTTTTAACGGGTGTTTTCATTCCGTAATTCTGGGTATTACCGTTTTTATTGAAAATAAAAAGTATGTTTACTGCAATAATTACTCCAATTACTCCGAAAGGATAGGTTACTCCATAGCCGATTGAAGATAGCGGTGAATTCCCTGTGCTTTCAATCGCTGCGGCAAGTCCCGGCGTACTTGTTAAAGCTCCATTGAAAATGCCGGCGGCAAGATCTGCCGGAAATTTCAAAATTTTCATTGCGGCAAGTACTGTGAAAAAACCTGTCGATGTAATTAAAATCGCGAAAAAAGCGGAGACCATGATTGATTTTCTCATTCCGCCTTTAAAATTCGGACCTGCTTCAAATCCGATTGAAAAAATAAAAAGCGCGAGCCCGAGATTTTTATAAACAGGACTTAGCGTTAGGCCGAAGTGACCGGCAGCCAGAGCTGTAAAAAGAATTGCTGACAAATCGAAAGAAAAATTTAAAATTTTAATTTTACCTACTATAATTCCCGAAAAAATAATCGAAAATAAAATAAAAAAATCCATCTGCAGTAAATCAGTTATGATAGAAATAATTGTTTTCATGAAATCATGATTTGATTGTAATTTAAAAAAGTCAATATAAAACTCATGAATAATTTTTCTTGTTGTTTTATTTTTATAGATGTAATTGAATGATTTCAAACAATATGGAACATGAGGTTAACTATGATACTTACATTCAAGCTGAAACTCAAGATAAAAAACGGTCTGTTACCTGTCCTTATTAATGAGTTATATAAAGCTGATTGTGAAGTTACGATGTTATCGACTTCTAATGAGGAAAATAATTTCGTATCATGTGAAATTACTTTAAATAATTCAGATGATGTTAAATTTTTAAAATTGATCAGTCTGTTAAAAAGCAGCGGAGATAAATTCCGTGAAGTGATTTATGAAAACATGCTTGAGAATTACATTAACAACGGTCTATTAAAAATAAAACCTTCATTTGAAATCGCAACGGATAATGATTACAGTATCAAACTAATGGGTATATATAATTACATTCAAATGCCGGATGTTATAATGAACAAAAAACCCAGGAATGAAAAAAACGCGGGAATGATATCGTCTCTTAAAAAAAATGAACGCAACATTGACATGTACGATATAAACATTTCAAAGCAGATTGATTCAATTGTAATGAATTTATTCACCGGTATCAATGCTTTCCCGCTTACGGTAAATTATGACGTGATCGATGATTTCATTAAAGTTTTAAAATCAATTGAAGATGGTTTCAGTGCTATCAGGTTTCATACCGTTTCTGACGGTAATGATCCTGATTTTTACAGCCAGGTTTACGATGAATTGCTGATTCCGGTTCTGTCGCGGACTTATGATGAACTTCCTGTGATAATTCTTTCGTCAATTTTGAAAATTTTAAAATTAAATAAATTAAAATTCGATGACTGTAATATTGGATTTATAGGCATAAATTCCGGTGTAATGCGGCTAACGTCTAATTTGAAAAAATTAGGCGCGTTGCGTGTTCTCGGATATGATGACGATGAAAAAACAATGATGTACTTTGAAAAAACAGGCGGTTTGGCAACGACATGCGAAAATATTTTAAGCAATTCCGATATTGTAATTCTCGTGAAAGAGTGTAAAATAGAGTCATTATATGCCAGCATCCGTCCCGGACTGCTTATTATTTCAATTCTTAAAAATTCTAAATTGAATGATGAAATCGCCGCTTTAAAATCATGCAGGCATTTTCACAGAGGCGAGATAAATGATCATGGAATTATTTTCCCGGGTTTGCTTCAAGCAATGATTGAAAATAACATTACGAAAATGTCGGATGAGATCATGGTTGAAACTGCGAGTATAATCTCGAAATATAATTATGAAACTGAAAAATCTATTGATACTTACCGGAAAGTTCATGAGCAGATTTGGCTTTTGTTCAAATAGAATTATAAACAGTTGCTATGTACCAGCTGATTGTTTCAAAGTTCATTGCATGATAATGGATTTCTCCATTTGCTGTTTTGGAGATATTAGACGGGTTCTTTAAAATGAAAAATTCGTCTGTCTGATTGTACCGCATTGTATCTGGATGATACTTGATTACGCCTGATTGATCAACAATGTATGTGTTCTTAGGAAGTTCTTCCTTCAGATATTTCGTCGGCACGGAAGTTATCATCACGCCTTTCTGCTCGCTGCCTTCGAAAACGGGATACGTGAAAGTCAGATTGTCACGGTCGCCATTTTCGGTAATGTAAATAATCGAATCAGATATCGCGGGCATGTTGCTTAGTGATTTTTCAACAAGACTGTTAAAAGGTTTGCCCGGAATTCCATAAATTGATTTTCCGAGAAGTGAATCATCATACATTGCGTAAATTATTTTTCCTTCATTCGTAATGAGTATGCATTCTGAATATTTATAAGTCGTAAGTTTATTTAACATTTCTGTCGTTGCGTCTTTTTCGAGAATGTAATAATACGAACCGCCATTGTTCATCCTGTTTAAATGAAACAGCGCTGATATGAGTTTTTTTGATGAGATAGTTTCAGCAGCGTTTTTAATGTCCGAGTTGCATCTCGCGAAAAAATTATTTACGGTTGTTTCATGATTGGCGGGCTTAACCTGTTTAATGCATGAGCATGTAAGCAGAAGTATTGAAATTATATATAATTTTTTCATTTAATTAAACCCCTTTATTTTCATAAATCACAATATTTTATGTATTCTTTTTGGTTTTTTCTAAAATCAATGTGTTGATGTTCCCGATCCGGCACAAGCGTGAATAATAACTATTATCACTGTCGTCAAACAGAATGCCTGGCACTCTCTTTAAACTTTAACTTCAAAGAAACATAACACATAGGAGAAATTCACGCAAAGTTTGCAAAGTATACGATTAAACCGCCAAGAAATAGAACCCCGAATGCTGAGACAGGAGGACGAAGCACGCACAAATCTAAACATGATGTTTGCTGATTTGTGAAGGTTGTCCGTCGCTTTTAACTTTGACTTTTTTCTTTTTACGGTTCTTCATTTCTTATTATCGGTATTTTATAGTTCTAAATAAGCATAATAATCATGCTAAACCTGTTTTAACAATATGAAATAACTTGACTTTTATTTATTGAAATAATTATAATATTTTCTAGTGTTTGATAGCAGTTTGATATATTTTATATCAGTAAAAACAGGAAGCAATGACAGTATATTTTTATAATGGCGGGTGCTATGAGGATTCAAAATTTGTTCGTAAATCTATGTTTAATTATTGTTTTAGTGTCATGTTCGCAGGATAAAGTTTCTAAAGTTAATTCAGACGATGAAAGTAAAAGCGACAGCGGTATTGTTAAAGTCATGTCAGAAAACGGAATTGTTCTGCGTGAAAAAGCGGATAAAAAAAGCGCAAAACTTGCCGCAATTCCGTGGGGAACTGAAATTGAGATGATCGATTCCAGCGGTCCCATTGAAATAATTGATGGTGTTGGCGGTCATTGGGTAAAAGTAAAATATATTGATAAATCAGGTTGGGTTTTCGGCGGATTTTTAACGAGAAAAATCGGAACTGATTTTGTTAATATCTACAATAACATTGATATTTTTTCTGAAGCGGGATTCAATCTTGGTATTTCATGGACTTACAGTAAAGATGAAATTATTAAGAAGTTAGGTGAACCTGTAAAGACTGAAACTATTCAAGTCGTCTCACCGGCTGATAATAAAGAATACCCACGGCATATTTTAAAATACAAAATGTACAAAATCGAAGTTGATGAATTTAAAAAAACCAGTTCTGTCGCAAGCATTGAAGTGTCATCAGCTCAGCATGCGAATTTTTTCGGCGTTAAAATCGGCGAGAATATCAATAAACTTATACAGAACATAGGTGAACCTTCCGAGATTTCTGCAGCTGAAGTAGAAGGCAAGGAATACCAGGTTTATCAGTTTATTCCAATGGCTGAAAATTTATTTCAGAGCATTGATGTGTTTACTGTAAAAGGGCGGATTGCGAAAATTCGGTGGTTTAGAGCTGTTGAATGATTCAAAAACCTGAATTCTATGAAATTGATAAGAATAAAATTCATTTATACGATAAACTTCAGTTATACGTAAAGTCAGAAAATAAGTTTGTTTTATACAAAATGGCCGGACAGTCTCTGGGCAATAAGAATATTGATACTGTTATGTTGTTTATCAATGCTGAAGATAAAATACATTATTTAAATAATCTGCATGAAAAATTTAATAATAATCTTAAAGATTACATTAAACATTTTGAAACAGAAAAAATAAAAATTGAGCTATATAACATAATGGATGAGGCGCTTGAAATCCATACGCATGAAAATATTTTCGGACTCAAACAGACTGTTGATATTTTTGTTGAAGAACTTTCATCAAATATTGAATATGTTGAAGCGTTGATTAATTTTTCCAATAAGGATTACAGTACAACGATTCATTCAATCAACTGCATGGCTTTCATGCTTGAGTTCTGTTACAAGAGCGGAATTGACGCTTCAAAAACAGGTGAACTCGCTCTCGGTGCGATGCTTCATGATATCGGAAAAATGTACATTGATGATGAAATTCTTAAAAAACGCACATCCTTATCTCAGTCGGAATATGATATAATGAAAACTCATGTTTTGCGCGGACATGAACTGCTTGAGCAGCTGAACATCAACCCGATGGTTAAAAAATGCTGCTTTGAACATCATGAGCGTCTTGACGGATCAGGATATCCCCGCGGCGCCGTGAAAATCAGTCCTGAAGGACAGCTCATGGGTTTAATCGACTGCTATGAAGCGCTTGTCAGCCACAGCCGGTTTTATAAGCGCGGTCTGCGTCCGCTTGAAGCTTCTGAAATAATCAAGGAAGATGTTCTTAAAGGGAAGTGGAATAAAACAATGTTTGAGATGTTTATTCGAACAAGGTTAAGAAAATAGACTTTAGATGTTTTGAAGCCGCATGTTTTCCGGTCTGATCATTACGCAGTTTAATATTTTTCTCATGTTAAAACCAGTTCAGACGAATCGCGAAGCAATTGGAAAATTAAATTAAGTATTGTTTCCTGTTAACGCAATCAGCTAAAAACATAAACTTTCGCTGTCGTTACTAAATTTAGCAAGATTTTTTGAAACAATTTTTTCTGAGTTATTCGCGTAGCAGTATATACAGAAATGACCGCATGTATTATAATTACCAATGTCCTTGGATTCAACGCATCTGCAGAATTGCCTTTGTCCTTTATCAATGCGGCAGCTGTTATTAAGGGTTTTCAATAATTCACTGTCGTTGGATAGTTTTTTTATCCGTTCAGCGTCAATGCATGATGACGGCAATATTCCGTATTTTTCAAGATTATATTTTTCCGCGCAAGCGTATATTTGAAGATTAGTGTTTTTAAAATTTAGTGAGAGTTTTTCAGAGAAATAAAAAACATCATTTTCACTCCACTCCTTATAGTTAATACCGTGAAGTTTCATGTTTTTTTTTACTTTAGCGTACTTTTCAATATCGGCGAAACTGATCACGAGTGAATCAGTGAACCCGCTGATTTCATTGTAAACTCGTACTATTTTTTCAATAAGAACATCAGGTGAAATTGCATCAGTCAGTATTAGCGGATCGAAACGCCAGCTAATAGTTTCCTGTCCGTATTGTCGAGCGAGTGACTTCAAGGTTTCAATCCTTGCTGACAGATCAGGAATGCAAGGTTCAAAGTTTTCTTTTTCATAATCATTAAGTGTAAACTGAAAATAGAATTGGATGTTTCTTTTTTCGAAATATTTCAAATGTTCCATGAGAGGCAGATAGTTTTTACTCCAGAACACTATAAATTTACAGCTGCTCAATGAGATGCAGTATCTTTTACCGTTAAAGGGATTTATTCTGAAAACATAGCCGCGTTCAAATGAGTTTATCAGCCATTCAGCGAAAAATGCTGGAATATCTGTCGCGCGGGACGCGCTGATTATCATTGGAGCAGAGGCTTCGATGCTTGTACCGTCATTCAGAGTGATTGTTTTATTGGAAATCATTTTCATTGATTTTAAATCTCGTGAGTGAATAATCTTCAGGATTTATTTTTAATATTTCCGGCAGTGAAAGTTCTTCTGCGATCAGAATTTCTTTTTCATCGCGGGCGAGTTTTTTTATCATGATTTCAATTTTTAACGCGTTTTCGCGGCTGGAGGTTATCCATGCTGCAGCAATCCTTTTGGGTTTAAAAGAGCGCGTGAATTTTGCGCCTTTTCCCGATTTATGTTTCAGGAAACGCTTTTCCACGTTATCAGTAATGCCGCAGTAAAGCTTGCCGCATTCGGTTTCAATGAGGTAAATGTAGTAAATTTTAGTATTCATTTTTTATTAATTAGTTCTTGAAATTTAATGAAATTATTTAATAAATGTATAAAAATGAATGTTAGGGGAACTGATGAAATATTTAAAGAATTATTTTGTTTTTCGGGTAAATATTTTATATAAATACCGTTTTTTTATGCTGCTGACAGCATTATTTTTAACAGCTTGTTTTAATTCATCTGATAAAGGCGGTAGTTCTTTTAAAACCCCAAATCCTGACAATACAATATTTATTTCTCAAACAATTGTAAATCGCAGATACTTTAAAAATACTGACCAGATTATACTTACTGCTAATATGAATTCGGCAGATGTAATGCTCGCAGCTGATTTTTCATCTGTCGATAGCGGATATTCCGACGGTGATGAAATTGTAAGTTCCATCGGCGGCGGTACTTTTGAAATCAGATATACAGTTTCAGCTTCCAATGCTTACGCTGATTCTGAAAATATTTCAATAACAGTAACTGCACATGATAATTATGGAAATAGCAACACTGATGCTGCTTCAGGCATGAATACTTATGTTCATCTTGATAATTCGGCTCCGGCTGTTACTGTAAATAATTTGAAAACATATGATGCAACTCCTTTAATAACGGGAACAATTACAGAACGATCAGCAGATATATCAATTACTATAAATGGCACTAC
>JBFZEW010000206.1:0-5264 GCA_041306665.1 Spirochaetota bacterium
CGGAAGATCGCTTCAATTCGTAATCGGATTCTTACTCGTAGTTGTCATTCCAATGATAATCGCGACAATTGTATACATAAAAGATAATAATTCTGAAAAGATGAAACAGATTACTCTGTACGGTTATTTTGTGCTTTACACAATTGTGCTTTTTTCTTCGACGCGAACTCTGGTATATGTTTACATGTTTCCAATCATTGCAATGTATCTTCTGTATTTTAACATGACTATCATGACAATAAGCTGCACGTATATTCTTACAATAAACATTGCGAGAATAATTTGGCTGATTAAATGGAATGGAATGAATGATGCCGCGATTACGACTGACTATACGATTCAGTTCGCGTCAGTATTTTTATATGGATTTTCATTGTTAGTTTCTACGCGTCTATCGAATAAATTCAATGCCGAAAAAATGAAAAATATAGAAGAACAGACTCAAAAACAAAAAAACATTCTGGAAGATGTTCTTCATATCGCGAAAATCATGGATGAAAATTCCAATCAGGTTTCAGATATTGTTCACCAGCTTGCGGAGACGGCCGGAAACGTGCGGGTGGCAGTTACAGAGATAGCATCAGGATCTGATAATACAAATGACAGTATTCAATCACAGTCAGAATTGACAAACAGCATTCATGAAACAATTGAAAATACTTCAAAACTCGCAGAAGAAATGCGCAAAATTTCATCCGTTACAGTTGAGACTGTTAATGAAGGGAAGAGAATTGTACAGGAACTTACGGCAAATGGGGAAATTGTTTCCAATGAAAGTAAATACAGCGTTAACTCAATGGAAGAACTCAAGGAAAAGTCCAATGAAATTGAAAATATTTCAAAAATGATTTCCGATATTTCCGAACAGACGAATCTTCTTTCGCTAAACGCCGCGATTGAGGCCGCGAGAGCAGGTGATTCCGGACGTGGTTTTGCCGTTGTTGCGGATGAAATCAGCAAACTTGCAGACCAGAGTAAATCTTCAGCCGGTGAAATTAACAAAATCGTTAAAGATCTTCAGCTTACGGCTGACAAGTCCCTCAAGGCTGTTGGAAATCTGACGAAAGTCAACAGTGACCAGAATGAATATGTGGCAAAAACAGAATTAATTCTGAATAACATTACAGAAAAAATGGATGAAGTGAATACAACTGTAATCCTTGTTGAAAGCAGGATAAATGAAATTCTTATCGCAAACAATAAAATAGTCGAGAATGTTCAGAACATCGCGAACGTGGCGGAAGAGACATCCGCTACTTCGCAGTCAACGGCGGAAATGACTAATCAAAACATTGAACGTTCTAAAAAAGCTAAAGAACTTGTGCAGGAGTTGATTGACACGTCAAAGCTGATGAAAAAATACATGGTTTAATCGGCAGTGATTTTGCCGTGAAGCTATCTGCATGAATCCATGAAGCTGGAAATTTTTTACAATTTGAAAATCATTCAGCGCGCTGTTTGTTTTTAGAACATCCGCGAACCCTCCTGTAATGATTTTTCGAAAAGTTTTTTTCTCTTCTTTTTCAATCGCGTCGCATAGACCGTTGATCATGCATGCCCAGCCGTTATATATTCCCGAAGAAATGCATTCCGTTGTGCTTTTCCCGATCAGCGTTGAGCTGAAAGATTGAGCGATCATCGGCAGGCTGTCGGTTTTTCTTTTTAACGATTCAGCGGCAGTACCTGGTCCGGGAAAAATCATTCCGCCGTTAAATGTTTTTCCGCCGGAAAAAACTTCTATGGTGACGGCTGTTCCCGCGTCTGCTATGAGTACATTTTCACCGGGAAACAGGTTCATCGCGGCGGCACAGTTTAAAAGTCTGTCAGCGCCGAGGGTTTCAGGTGTTTCATAATCAATAGAAATTTCGGGAATTTTCTGAAGTGAAATTGAATAATGCGGTATGTTTTTTTGCAGGCAGTATTTTACAATTTCGTTTTCAATGCTTTTAACTACCGATGAAATTATCACGAAATCAGCTGCATTGAGCAATCCTTTTTTAAGTTGAGCATGAAAAACTTTTTTATCCGATGGAAGGATTTTTTTGTCAAGAAGTCCGTTTGTATCAAAAAAATAACATTTTATTGAACTATTTCCGCAATCTATGCCGATTTTCATGATTTTTCCTAAAAAAGTTTTAACTTTTTTTCTGTAATTTACGTATAAAGGGTAGGAAATATCAATTAAAAAAAGGAGTAAATTATGAAAGTAATGGAAAATATGCACATGCCGGTTCAAAGATGTCTTTCCGGTATTGATATCAGGTCATTGTCAGATATTGAACTTCTGGCTGTCGTTCTGAATACTGGAAGCAAAAACGCGCCTGTTCTTGAGCTGGCTTCAAAGATTTACAGTCAGTTTCAAGGGTTAAACGGACTTGGAAAAGCCGGATTGAATGAGATTTCTGAAATTAATGGAATTGGAAAAAGTAAGGCTGTGAAACTGAAAGCTGCGCTGGAAATGGGGAAAAGGTCGCTGCATGACAACACGCAGACTATTATAGTTGATTCACCTTTAAAAGTATGGAAGCTGCTAATGCCGGAAATTTCCGGACTGCATCAGGAGGAATTCCGCGTATTGATGCTTAACATTAAAAATAATTTAATCCGGAAAAGCGTAATATCAATTGGAACGATATCTGAAACATTGATTCATCCGCGGGAAATTTTCCGCGAAGCTATTAAAGAATCCGCGGCGTCCATAATAATCGCGCATAATCATCCGTCAGGGGATTTGAAGCCTTCCAGGGAAGATATTGAAACTACAAAGCGTCTTTTGAAGGTAAGCAGACTTATCGGTATTCCGCTGCTGGATCATTTGATTTTAACTTCGACGTCATATTGCAGCATGCAGGAGCAGGGTTATATTGAATAGGATTAACAATCTTTTGCCGGACAGTAATGAAAGGAAAATTTAAAGCAGCATATTGTTCTCGCTTGTGCTGGAGCGGTGAAAAAAGTAATCAAGAAAAAGCGCTGCGCCTTATTAACCGTCTGAGCTGCTTTTATCTGTTTTGCGTGAAATGTTTCTTAAAAATTAGTTGATTAATTCACGTGTATTAGTGATGATTTTAACAGAGGAATTCCAATAAATTTTGTTTGGAAATTCCATAAAATTGAATGAATTTACGTGGAGGATGCATTGAAAAAATTAGTTTTTTTATTTTTTATTTTTATCATATCATGCCAGACGCCTGAAAACGTGAAAGTCGTTTCCGTGAAACCTGAGTTTAAAGGACAAATATCGGCAGGAAAGTGGAATTCCGGTTTTTCCGTGAAAATTTCCGAGAGCGAAAAGGTGGACTTATTCATATATTTTCCCGCTAAATTCGAAATTGGTAAAGCTTATAAAACTGTAATACTTCTGCATGACTTTGATCAGGATAATAAAGAATGGTCAAGAAATTCCCGCGCTGCGAAATTCGCCGAGCAGTACAGCCTCGTACTCGTGTGCCCGCAGATGAAAAATACTATTTATGAAAAAGAATTTTATCCTGAAACTGTTAATAAGTGGAGTTCTGTTCCAGGTGCGGTCTTCATCGGTGATTATCTGATTCCCTATTTAAGCAGAAATCTGGGACTTGCGGCTTCGAGACAGCTGACGTCGATAATGGGAATCGGCAATGGGGCGCAGGGCGCGTTTAAAACAGCGTCGTTATATTCCGAGAAAATTTCCGGAGCTGCTGTTTTCAGCGGTTATTACGATTACCTCATGATGACAAAAGACAGAAAAATTACCGCGGTTTTGGGCGAGTATTCGAAATTCAAAGAAAGATGGGAATCTGAAAGCGCTTTGACGTTTGCCGATAAACTTGCTGATTCAAAACTGATAATTATTCACGGAGGTAAAGACGGTTATTATCCGATTACATACAGCATGATGATAGCGATTAAAATGAATTCCATGGGAAAAGCAAATCCTGGAAAATATAAAAACAAGTATTATAATAAAGCGGTCGGAAAACACGACTGGGCATTCTGGAATACGCAGTTTGAACTGGTATTTGAATTTCTGTTTACCGAATTATGAAAAGAGTGTTTTTTGCGGTTCTGCTGTTTTTAGCAGGATGTAAAATAATCCAGAATCAGAATAATTATTCAATTTGCATTGAAGACGGAGTTTCACGGCTTGAAGTCAAAGAAGAATTTGCGGCATGCTATAAAATCAGTGCCGCGGAAATGGAAAAGTATAAGCTCTTTTCTAAAGCGGAAATTTTAAACAGACCGTCCGATGAAAACGAACTTCGCGCAAGGCTGAAATCAAACGTTAATTCAATGATTGCAGAAGTAATTCTTTTCAAACTTAAAGACGCGTTCGGGCAGAATGTTGAAGAATACTGGCAGCTGGAAAAAATTACAATACCTGTATATTACAGATCATTTAAAAAAACAGCCGGTAACGAAGTAACCATTACTGTTATTGGAATTATTCCTGAAAATGAAATGACCGCGCGTGCATTGATCAAGTATCTTCCGCTGGAATATAAAATGCAGTTTATCGATAAAAAAGAAGAGAAATATTATTTTAAAGATGATCCTATGAACGATTTTTAAACATTTTCTCCCAGAAGGAAACTTCATCTTCATTAAGTTTTACATTTTCATCTTTTTCGGAAATAATTACTTCAGGTTCGGCAAATTCTGCTTTGATAATTTCTGCAAAGTCTTCACTTTTAATAGACGGAGTATGAAATCTATTCAGAAAAAAAAGTATTTCATTGTCGGAAGTTACCACGGTTATCATTTTAGGTTCTTTATCTTTTTTGATTTTCTGCATGATTAAAAAATCAGCAGAAAGATCATGAGAGTATTCTATTTTAATCCCTTTCTTTTTTTCATTCTTAACAGGATCGCCTTCGTTTTTTTTCCCGTCGAAAATAATGGTTAAATCTTTTTTGGCTGACTTCGCGTAATCGCCCGCAATAGAGATCATTTTATTCATCGCGATTGCCAGTTCTCCGCGATGCATATGCTCGTCGGTTTCAGAAAACTTATACATCAGATTGAAGCCGTCGATAAGAATGCGTTTCGTTTTACAGACTTTGTGTGAATCTTTCAATGCGGATCATTGCCTCTTTTATATTTTCAAGAGAAGTCGCGAATGAGCAGCGAATGTGTCCCTCGCCGCATTCACCGAAAACATTTCCGGGAACAATGGCGACTGTTTGTTTTTCAAGAAGTTTATATGCGAACTGCTCTGAATTTAACTTTGAAGGTGTAATGTCGGGAAAAACATAGAACGCACCCGAAGGAACGATGCATGGAAG
>JBFZEW010000207.1:0-8027 GCA_041306665.1 Spirochaetota bacterium
GTAACTTCTATTCCATTAGTTAACCTTACCCTTGCGACTTTTCTTAGAGCTGAGTTCGGTTTTTTCGGAGTAACAGTCATTACTCGAGTACATACTCCTCTTTTCTGAGGGCATGATTTCAAAGCAGGTGATTTAGATTTTCTAACCTTATCTTTTCTTCCATTCCGGATTAACTGGTTAATTGTTGGCATTTATTTCCCCTATATCGTAATTTCATTTTTTCAAGTACAGTAGGTCTGTATCCTACTGTACCGATTTTTTGTCAAGAAATTAATAACTATTTTTTTTATTCGTCTTCATCTTCGTCTTCATCATCTTTAGATTTGTCATCCTCGTCCAAATCATCAGATACTAAATCTAAATCAGCGACTAAATCTCTACTTACTACTTTTCCCGGAAGCGGAATCGCAACATCTTCGAAATCATCATCGTCATCATCATCTTCACCGTCGTCAATAGTCATTACAGGAGCCGCAACTGCTGCTGCCTGCAGAATGCTTTCATCAGGTTCAAGATCACCGATTTCATTTCTGAAAACTTCAATATTTTTATAATCAGGCATTCCCGTACCGGCAGGTATCAAGTGACCGATAATAACATTTTCTTTCAATCCGCGCAGATTATCAACTTTACCTTTAATTGCCGCATCTGTAAGAACTCGCGTAGTTTCCTGGAAAGAAGCTGCCGAAATGAAACTTTCAGTATTTAGAGAAGCTTTTGTAATACCCATAAGCACCGGCTCAGCTGAAGCAGGATTTCCACCTTCGTCAATAACCCGTTTGTTCTCATCCTGAAAATCAAATGTATCGACAACCTGCTCAATTACAAATGAAGTATCGCCCGGATCTGTGATTCTGACTTTTCTTAACATCTGACGAACGATAACCTCAATGTGTTTATCATTGATATCAACACCCTGCAGACGATAAACTTCCTGAACCTCATTCACAAGGAACTTTTGAAGTTCTCTTCTGCCTTTAATTTTAAGAATATCATGCGGATCAATCGGACCGTCGTCGATTTTTTCCCCTTTGCGGATGATATCTCCATCCTGTACTCTTAAAAATTTAACGAGAGGTATTGAATATTCAGTACTTTCGCCTTCGTTATCGATTTTAATCTTTCTCTTTGTTTTAACTGTCTCGCCTATAATTACATGTCCGTCTATTTCAGCAAGAGTTGCCTTGTCTTTTGGAACACGCGCTTCAAAAAGTTCAGCAACACGCGGAAGACCGCCGGTAATATCCTTGGTTTTCTCTGCTTCTTTCGGTATTACCGCGATAATTGTACCTGCAGTAACGCGGGTTTTATCATCCTGAGAAATTATCGCTCCTTTTGGAAGAAGATAACTGATAGACTCTTCTTTTTTACCAAGAATGTTGATTTTCGGCTGAAGTTTTTCAGTTTTATACTCAACAATAATTTTTCTTGAGTTTTTATGAACTGGGTCAATTTCAACAATCATACTCTTGTTCTTTTCAATGTCAACGTATTCGACAACACCATCTATTTCCGTAACAATAAGCTCTGTCATCGGGTCAAACTCTACTAAAACTTCATTTCTTTCGTAGAAATTTTTCGCTTCGCAAAGTATTTTCGAACCGACATTCACTGGAACAGAATAAACATCACCCAAAACAACCATTCGGTTTTTAAGAATCATGACATGCCCTGAACCTTTTGCCAGTATCTCTTCGCCTTTGGCTTCAATAAGTTTCTGACCAGCGTAAACTTTATCTTCATCTTTGAACATAAGTTTATCCGCGTCTTTAACTTTTATATCCTGAACAACACGTCTTACTTCAAGGAATCCTCTTCGTACCGAAATAACGGTAAGATCGTCTGTTTCAATAGTTTTAAAAGTCACATTTTTCACATAAACCGGATAACTGAAACGCACTTCACTTTCGTTTACAGATCCTGTCGCTATACCGCCAATGTGGAAAGTACGCATTGTAAGCTGAGTTCCCGGCTGACCGATTGACTGAGCAGCAATAATTCCAACAGCCTCACCAATGTCGACGGGCTTGGATGACGCAAGATTACGTCCATAACATTTCGCACATACACCGTATCTTGATTCGCAAGTCAGTACGGAACGTATTTCAATTGTATCATAATCCAGATCATTGATTTTAGTCGCAATTTCCTCGTTAACTATTGAATCGGCTGAAGCGATAAGTTCGTTAGTAATCGGATGATACAAATCATAAAGAAGTGTTCTTCCTATTACGCGCGCTCCAATTGATTCAATTACTTCATCACCTTCTTTAATCGCGCTTATATCAATACCGACGGTAGTGCCGCAATCGACTTCTCTGATTACAACATCCTGTGAAATATCAACAAGACGTCTTGTTAAGTATCCCGCATCGGCTGTTTTAAGAGCAGTATCGGCGAGACCTTTACGCGCTCCATTCGTAGAAATGAAATATTCAAGTACGTTCAAACCTTCTTTAAAGTTTGATCGAATAGGTACATCAATAATTTCTCCGCTCGGTTTAGCCATTAGTCCGCGCATACCCGCAAGCTGTTTAATCTGCTGGCTGCTTCCTCGAGCTCCTGACTGAGCCATTACATAGATATTATTGAATCCGTTCTGATCATTTTTAAAGTTTTCCATCATTACTTCAGTTATCTGATCAATAACCTTTGTCCATTTATTTACGACAAGGTTGAATCTTTCCTGTTCAGAACGAGTTCCATGACGTTTTTCATTTTCTATTTTCTCGACTTCTTTATTCGCAGCTGCAATAATTTCCGCTTTTTCAATCGGAATAATGATATCTGAAGTGGAAATTGTCGGAGCGAAATATGTTCCATATTTATAACCAAGTTCTTTAATGTCATCTAGAGCTTTTACGGTTTCTTTTGCTCCGAATGTCGCGAAAATCTCCGCGATGATTTTTCCAAGCTCTTTTTTACCGACTGTATGATTGATATACTTAAACGGCTGCGGAAGTACGCCGTTGAATATTAGTCTTCCCGCAGTTGTTTCTACAAATTCATTATTTACAAGGAATTTTATTTTAGCGCGTATTTTAATCTGTCCGTAATCAATCGCGCGTTCAACGTCCATAAGATCGTCAAAATGCTTGCCTTCTCCTTCTGCTCCTTTAAGCTCAGCAGTAAGATAGTAAATTCCAAGTACAATATCCTGCGATGGAGTAACGATAGGCTCACCGTTCGCTGGAGACAGTAAATTGTTCGCGGAAAGCATCAAAGTCCAGCATTCAAGCTGAGCTCGCGGGCTTAAAGGCACGTGAACAGCCATCTGATCACCGTCAAAGTCGGCATTATACGCCTGACACACAAGCGGATGCAGTTTAATAGCCTTACCTTCAACCAGAACCGGTTCAAAAGCCTGAATACCGAGTCTGTGAAGAGTCGGAGCACGGTTAAGAAGAACCGGATGTTCGGAAATTACTTCTTCAAGAACTTCCCATACTTCTGGTCTCTCGTTTTCAACCATTCTTTTTGCAGATTTTATATTTTGAACAAAATCTTTATCAACAAGTCTTCTCATTATGAAAGGTTTGAAAAGCTCGACAGCCATTTTCTTAGGGAGACCGCACTGATAAAGTTTAAGTTCAGGTCCGATAACAATTACCGAACGTCCTGAATAATCAACGCGTTTACCCAATAAATTCTGTCTGAAACGTCCCTGTTTACCCTTAAGCATGTCGCTAAGAGATTTTAAAGGCCTGTTCCCTTTTCCTTTTACTGCTCTTTTACGTCTGCTATTGTCAAAAAGAGCGTCCACGGCTTCCTGAAGCATACGTTTTTCATTTTTAACAATAATGTCCGGTGCCCGCAAAGCTAAAAGTCTTTTCAAGCGGTTATTTCTATTAATAACCCTTCTGTAAAGGTCGTTTAAATCCGAAGTCGCGAATCTTCCGCCGTCAAGTTGAACCATTGGGCGAAGTTCGGGTGGAATTACAGGAATCGCGTCGAGGATCATCCATTCCGGTCTGTTTCTGGAATCCCTGAATGCTTCGATTACTTCTAGACGTTTAATAAGTTTTTTATCAATGTTTTTATCGTTTGTCTGCAAATCAAGAATATGCGCGCGCAGATTTCTCGATGCTGTTTCAAGATCAAGTTCGATTAAAAGTTCTTTAATCGCAGATGCGCCCATTTCAGCTATGAAACTATCCCCGTATTTTTCATAAAGATCATAATATTCGTCTTCTTCAAGAATTGTTCCGCGGCTGATGTTTTCAACTTCAGCTTCACCTGGATCAATTACGATGTATTTTTCATAGTAAAGTACTTTTCTTAAATCACTTACCGTCATGTCAAGAAGCAGACCCAATCTCGAAGGAACAGATCTGTAATACCAGATGTGCGCTACTGGAGCGGCAAGTTCAATGTGACCGCCTCTTTCACGGCGGACTTTATAGTGCGTAACCTCAACACCGCATCGGTCGCACACGACTCCCTTGTAACGGATTGATTTGAATTTCCCGCAATAACATTCCCATTCTTTTGTGGTACCGAATATTTTTTCACAGAACAAGCCGTCTCTTTCAGGCTTTAAAGTTCTGTAATTTATTGTTTCAGGTTTTTTAACTTCACCGTATGACCACTCGCGTATCATGTCCGGTGATGCCAGTTGTATTTTTATTGAATTGAAATCGTTAAAATCTCTCATTATATTTCCTTAATCCCTCTAAAATTTATTTTATTAAAGGATGGGGAATTTTCATTCCCCAATTATTCATTCGTTTGTTAAAGTACCAAGTTTAATTTTGTTTTTATTTTTTCCGAAACTGTCGCTCCATTCTGCGAGGCTCATCTCTCTGCCTTTTTTGTCGTAAATTCTGACATCAAGCGCTAGCCCGCGGAGTTCCTGAACAAGTACATTAAATGATTCAGGTATGCCCGGCGATGTAGAACTGTGTCCTTTTACAATTGCCTCGTACATTCTCGCGCGTCCAATCATGTCATCCGACTTAACAGTAAGCAGCTCCTGCAATGTATATGCAGCGCCATAGGCTTCAAGCGCCCAAACTTCCATCTCTCCGAGACGCTGACCGCCAAACTGGGCTTTACCGCCTAGAGGCTGCTGCGTAACAAGAGAATATGGACCAGTTGATCTTGCATGTATTTTATCATCAACCATGTGCGCGAGCTTTAATATGTAAACATATCCCGTCATGACCCTGTTCTGAAATGGCGTTCCTGTACGTCCGTCATAAAGAACAGATTTTGAGTCTTCGGGAAGATTCGCTTTTTTAAGATACTCTTTAATATCGTGAGGTTTGGCTCCGTCAAAAATCGGCGTTTCAATTAAAACACCAAGTTCATGAGCAGCCCAGCCCAACTCTGTTTCAAGCAGCTGTCCGATATTCATACGTGAAGGTACACCAAGAGGATTAAGAACGATATCCACCGGAGTGCCATCCGGAAGGTACGGCATTTCATATTCCGGCATAATTCTGGAGATTACACCCTTGTTTCCATGACGTCCCGCCATTTTATCGCCGACAGAAATTTTACGTTTTGCTGTAATAAAGACCTTAACAAGCTCTTCAACACCAGCGTTTAGTTCATCTCCGTTATCGCGGCTGAATCTTTTAACATCAATAATTACGCCCTCAACGCCATTCGGAACTCGAAGCGAAGTATCACGCACTTCTCTTGCTTTTTCTCCGAATATGGAATGAAGAAGTTTGTATTCCGGCGTTATGTCCTGCTCTCCTTTTGGAGTCACTTTTCCGACAAGAATATCATTCGGCTGGACATAAGCTCCTACTCGTACAACACCGTCAGCATCAAGGTCTTTAAACGCTTTTTCATTCAGGTTTGGAATGTCACGCGTGATAACTTCCCGTCCTAATTTTGTTTCCCGCGCTTCAATTTCAAACTGCTCAACGTGAAGAGAAGTGAAGACATCTTCTTTAATGAGCCTTTCAGAAAGCAATATCGCATCTTCAAAATTATAACCCATCCATGGCATAAATGCAACAAGTACATTTTTACCTAGCGCGAGTCTTCCGTCATCAGTCGCAGGTCCATCTGCAAGGACATCTCCTTTTTTAATCTTATCACCGGTTTTTACAATAGGTTTCTGATTAAAACAAGTACCCTGATTTGTTCTTTTAAATTTTGTAAGTTTATATTCTTCTACTTCGCCGGTTTTTGTTTTTATAAGTATTCTTTGCGCATCGGCCGCGGTTACATCGCCCGTGTGCTTTGAAACAATCATTACTCCTGAATCTTTTGCTGCTCGCGGCTCAATACCAGTTCCGATCAATGGAGCTTCTTCAACTAAAAGAGGCACTGCCTGACGCTGCATATTCGAACCCATCAGTGCGCGGTTAGCATCATCATGCTCAAGAAACGGTATTAAACATGTTGAAACGGAAAAAATCTGTGATGGCGAAACGTCCATGTACTGAATTTCATCAGGTTTCATGTAAGGAAAATCCCCTCTGTAACGGCAGGAAATAAGACTTTCGGTGAATTTTCCTTTTTCATCAACACCTGAGTTTGCCTGCGCGACGTGATACCTGTCCTCTTCTGTCGCGGTAAGGAATTTTACTTCATCGGTAACATGGCCTTTTTCAACTTTTTTATATGGAGTTTCCATGAAACCATACTCATTAATTCGAGCATAAGTACTCATTGAAACGATAAGACCAATATTCGGTCCTTCTGGAGTTTCAATTGGACACATTCTACCGTAATGAGTGGCATGAACGTCTCGAACCTCAAACCCGGCTCTGTCCCGTGAAAGACCGCCTGGTCCCAGAGCGTTAAGTCTTCTCTTATGCGTAAGTTCTGAAAGCGGATTAGTCTGATCCATGAACTGAGAAAGCTGACTTGATCCGAAAAATTCGTTAATTACGGCTGATATGGGTTTTATGCTTATCAACGCTTGCGGAGTAACAACATCAAGATCCTGTATTGTCATTCTTTCTTTTATTACTCGTTCCATTCTCTGAAAACCAACTTTAAGCTGATTCATCAGAAGCTCGCCAACTGAACGTACGCGTCTGTTGCCAAGGTGGTCAATATCATCAACGAGATAACCGTCAGCTTCCGCGATAAGAAACAGAATGTACTTTACCGTCATGATAATATCGCGTTTAGTGATTGTATCTGATATTTCATCATCTTCATAATGAAATTTCTTATTAATTTTATAACGTCCGACTTTTCCCAATGTATATGTTTTAGGATTAAAAAACAGCCTGTAAAATTCACTCTCAGAGTTTTCCTGCGTGGACGGCTCACCCGGTCTCATAATTTCATGAATAAACAGCATTGCGAGCTGCTGCTGCGTCAATTCAACTTCTGCGTCCGGAACTCTAAGTTTTGAAAGTAAATCTTTATCTTTTTCAAGCGAAGTAAGCAGATAAATATCCTCTTTTGTAGTAGGGAATTTAATTAGCTCAACCGACTTGACTTTTTCTTCTTTGAAAACATCGATTGTATCAATGTTTATTCTTGCTCCGACTTCGATCAGGACTTCACCTGTTTCTGGACTTATAATATCTTTTGATACTCTTCTGCCTATTATACTTTCAAATGATTCATCATCTTTAAGTTTTATTGTTTCACAATCATAGAAAAGTTTTACAATTTCCTCATCAGTGTTATAACCAAGCGCTTTGATTAGAATTGTAACAGGGAATTTTTTCTTTCTGTCGATTCTAACTACGATAAATCCTTTTGAATCCATTTCAATTTCAAGCCATGATCCCTTGTCAGGAATTACTCTCGAATTATATGAACGTTCACTTTCATCGTAAGCAAAAAAGATACCCGGCGATCTGTGAAGCTGGTTTACAACAACCCGTTCAGCTCCATTAATAATAAATGTGCCTCGTTCCGTCATCAATGGAATGTCTCCCATGTAAACAGACTGACCTCTTACTTCCATTGTGTCTTTTTTTATCAAATGAATTCCAGCTTTTAGAGGAGCCGCGTAAGTCACATCACGCTCTTTACATTCATTTTCATTGTATTTAGGAGCACCAATTTCATAGTCAACATATTCCAGAACGACATCTTCATGC
>JBFZEW010000208.1:0-3567 GCA_041306665.1 Spirochaetota bacterium
TTTCCAGATTATTTTCAAGCGCCAGATACATGTTTGCGATTGTCTGAGCTTCAACGCCCTGTGAAGCGTCTACAACAAGGAGAACTCCATCGCACGCGGCTAAAGCGCGCGAAACTTCGTAAGTAAAGTCCACATGTCCGGGAGTATCAATCAGGTTAAAAACATAATCCTTGCCGTTTTTTGATTTAAAATTCAGTGTAATGGCGTTGGATTTGATGGTAATACCGCGTTCGCGTTCCAAGTCCATTGTATCAAGCATTTGCGCTTTTTTATTCCGCATATCAATAAGACTGCATTTTTCAATAAGCCGGTCAGCGAGTGTAGATTTACCATGATCTATATGCGCTATAATTGAGAAATTTCTTATTAAACTGGTATCCATTGTAACTTCCGCTAAATTTATTTTGACTATATAACCCGATTATGTATAGTTATACACGTATGCAAGCACTTTTTTGAGCGGAGCGGGGTCTTGAAGCAAATTCTTGTCATTTCAGATGTGCATGGTTCAGCAGAAAACCTTGAACATTTGCTGAAAAAAGAAAAATACAGTGATATCATTTTCTGCGGAGATGGCATTAAAGAAGTAATGGAGTCGTCTATTTTATCTTCTGCAAAAAGATTTTTCGTCCGCGGCAATACGGATAAGTATTTATATGATAATATTGAATTTAATCTCACCTGTGGAATATATAATCGGCTTTTTTTCATTACGCATGGCAATGAGTTTGGAGTAAAAGATGGAAATGAACGCTTGCTGATGTTTTCCAAGGAAAATTACATTGATGTAGCAATTTTCGGCCATACTCATTATCCCCTATATATAGAAGAAAATGGAATTATTCTGTTTAATCCAGGTTCTCTCAGCTCGGGGAGTTATGGCATGATAGATTGCAATAAGCCGGAATTCGTATTTTACCACAAAAGACTATAATAACGCAATATTTTTAATTCAGCAGCAGATAGAAAAAAATTTCGCCGAATGTTCAGGAAAACTGAGTAAAAGAGAGTTCAGAATTCCGTTTTATATGGAATAGTATGCTTCTTTTGAAATTAAAATTTCCTTTAACTGCGAAGGACCGGCCGAAAAATAAATTGTTTCTGATTCAAGCTGTGAAAAATCGGAAAAAGCTTTCATCAACTCCCTATCCGTGATTATCTCTTCAGGTTCTATATATGAATTATTTATTTTCTTAAGTATAACAGGTCTCAATCGATTCTCCAGTATTCTTTGTTTAAGATAGTCATAGAGGGTATGCTTTTTTTGTCCAGATAATTAATAATTTCCGGTGATTTTTACAGGTAATAAAACGAATTGATTGCCGGTGCAATGGTTATGAATTTTTAATTTTATAGAATAAATCCCAGGAAATCATATATTAATATTATGAAAAATATATTTTCATAATTGACTTTTTTTGTGCTTTTTAATGTTATAGCATTGATATGGTAATTAAATCATCATTTAATGAAGTCTTTTCAAAAGCCATAATATAATACAAAAAAATAGGAAATTAATGAAAAAAATAATTATAATAAGTCTGCTCGCACTTTTCTGCGCTTCAAGCGTTGCTTTTTCATCAGATTATAAGTTTGAATTTACGACTGTAAGCGATATTGTAAAGAAAGTTAAAGCTGTATTCGGTGATATTGATTCATACAGTGCAAAATTTTGTAATAACTGTTGAGAATCAGGGGAAAAAAACAGTGCAGTCAGGCGTAGTTAAATCGAAGAATCCGAATCTGCTGCTCGCGGAGTTCAACAGTCCATCAGGGCAGAAGATTGTAGCCAACGGCAAAATGCTGTGGATTTATATTCCGTCCATGAATGTTGTCGCTGAGCAGGATTTAAAAGATGATAAAGGAACTGTTTTTGCTTCAGGAACAAAGAGCGGTTTAAACAGATTGTTTTCAAAATATCATTATAAATTCGCATCAAAAACGCAGCCGGAAGTAATGAAAGACGGTAAAAAATATTATACACTGAATCTTGATCAGAAAGAAAGCCGCAGCGGATACAGAACAATGAAACTGTGGATAAATGAAGAGTTCGTAATTGTTAAAGCTGAAGGACTTACATCAACAAATAAAAAGGTAACGATAGAGTTTTCAAACATAGATCTTACTCAGGAGTTTCAGAAAGGAATTTTTAAATTCGAGATTCCTTCAAACGCAAGAGTAATTAAAAACCCAATGTTGGCAGAGGAGTAATAAATTGGAAAGTATAGGCGATAGACTTAGGGCGATACGCGAATCAAAAAAAATGACCATTAAAGAGGTCGCTAAAGAAACGAATATATCTCACACATATATTGAGGCGCTGGAGAATGAAGAGTTTGAGCGCTTCCCTGGTGAAACATATGTCGTAGGCTTCATCCGGAGTTATTCGGAGTATTTAAAAATTGATCCAGAAGAAATTGTCCAGGCATATAAAGGATATAAAATAGGCGAGAGCATAACTCCTCTTGAAGAGCTGACCCGTCCGACTAGAAATACATTTGATGTCAGCAATGCTTTCACGAAAAATAAACCGGCTATAATAATTTCAGGCGGGATTATTGCCGCAATTTTGATTATCTGGGGCGCTGTATCTCTTTTTAACGGAAGAGATATTAATGTTGCTGATGATAATTCAATCGACAACATAAAATCAGATTATAAAAGTGAAAATAAAAAGGAATTTTCAAAAATAATTAACGCGAAGATGAATGCTGATAAGGCGAACGAGCTTCTATACGTCGATGAAGCTCTTCAGTTTCTTTCCGATGCCAAGGAATGTCTTTTTGTTCTTCGTACATTGAACGATACAAGCGCTGTAATTGAAGTTCTTCCAGGTAATGAAAAAATTTCTTTAGCTGAAAATGTCACAACAGTCGTGAATTTTCCTGGATCAAAGCGTGAAATAAAAATTACCTTGTCGGCTAAAACTGAAAACCGCGCGAGATTCCAGGTTGATCTGGGCGCGGCCGCGCTGCAGACGGGTACTGTTGAAACCGCTGATAATAACGCTAATTCAACCCAGGTAATTGCGCAGAATAAAGAAAATCTTAAAATAGTTTTTGAAGCGCAATTTACAGCAAAAACTTATGTTGAAATATATCTTGATGGTCAGCAGAAAGCGCGTGGAATCATTCAGCCGGGAACTTACGAAAAATGGGAAGCGAATGAATTTATTCAAATGAAGATCGGTAATGCCGGCGGCGTAAATGCTAAAATCAATGGAAAAGAGTATAAATTCGGACTTCAGGGGCAAATTGCGAATAAAGTCATATCATGGAAAAAAGATCCCACAAATCCGAATATTTACAATATTGTCGTAAAAGACTGGTAAAAACGAGTGTATTCTCCATCCGGGATTTCATTTTATCTGATATCTCTTGGATGTTCCAAGAATCAGACTGAATCAGAAAAAATCAACAGCATTCTGAGTTCATCAGGCATGTTGTATGCCGAAAAACCGACCGACGCGGATATTATAATTATCAACACATGCGGTTTCATCGAAGACGCGAAGAAGGAATCAATCGAAGTTGTTTTCGACAGTCTTGATTATAAAAAGGAAAGCAG
>JBFZEW010000209.1:0-2517 GCA_041306665.1 Spirochaetota bacterium
TTTCATTTTCAACGGGAAATTTATCCTGAGTCTCAAATAAAATTGTTTTATCATTAATCGAGTAAATGCAATTTTGATTCCCAATGAAACTGTCACGGCTGAATTCTTTAGTTTTATAAAATGAACTGTTTTCTAAAAGCATGCGATTTAATGTAATTTTAGCTTCGAGATCCTTTTCATTGTTGTATTTTGTTATCGCTTTTTGGAATAATTCTTCAGGTGTTTTTTTGCATCCTGCAGATATGAACAATAAAACTATAAGAAAAACATATTTCATAATTTTCATTTTATTTACCGGAATATTTATTTATTTATTTTTTTAACTTTTCCTGTAACGCGGGCAAGCATTTTTGCTAATGCGTCTTTATCCATCATTTCAATTTGCCGCGCACCAGGAGAAGATTTCGCTTTTACGCTGAAATGGCTGGTTGTAATGAAAATACCGTTTTTACATTTATCTTCCTGCAGGCGCTGCGAGAAACTTTGAATCTGCGTTTCCGAAATTTCCTTCGCTGATCTGTCGAAGTATATTAAAACAGGCGGTTCATTTATTTTTTTTGTGTTATAAGCCTTATAAATAATGATGCTTTTAGAGAGAATTGTTTTGGAGATGATGTTGTAATTTAACTGAGCGATTATTTCGCTTAATATGGGCTGAATCTCTTCGAGCGTGGAGGTAAACATTCTTTTTAAAGTGTCATCAGCAAGAATTTCTTTGTATTCTTCGATTTTTAATTGAGTGTTTCGGAAATTCGGCGATTCCTGTTCAAGCTGTTCCCAATGATGCAGTGCTTCGGAAATTTGATTGTTCAGCTCGTAGCATTCAGCAAGCAGATATCTGTATGCGACAGATTCTTCTTCGCGTTTTTTTAAAGAGTGAAGTCCGCTTTCAAGTTCATCTATTGCATCACCGTAATTTTCAAGGCGGTAGTGTATTTCAGCGATTTTAAAAACGCATTTTCTGTAAAACTGCTTTTCCTTTTTTGCGCGTTCATACATTTTTGTAGCCGCGTCATAATCTTTTTTACCTTGGTATATCTGTCCAAGATAAAATGCGGCTTCACCGCCTGAATCTTTTCTGTCCATGCAGCGGAGAAAATATTGTTCCGCATTGTCATAATCCGCCATTTGAAAACACGATACAGCCACCGGCAGATAGCTGTCGAAAAGCGCCGGATTATAGGAAAGCGCGATCAGAAGGGCTTCGCGGGCATCGCGGAAATTTTTCTGTTTATAATAGGCCAGTCCGACGCGCTGATTTGCCGTTACATCATTCGGATTGAAGGAAAGAATGATTTTATATGTTTCGATTTCTTTCTGCCAGTGTTTAGTCAGATTGTATAATTCAGCGAGATGATAATGAATTCTGAGTTCATCAATATATTTTGTGAAATCAGGAATTTGAAGCAGATTGTTGAGTTCAGATATTGCCAGCAGATACTGTTTCTGGTATATGAGGATTTTCGCGCGGATGTATTTAGCGGGAACATAATCCTTTTTTTTGTCAAGAACGCTTTTAACTATTTCGCTTGCCTGTGAATAATCACCGGAATTGAAAAGCTCTTCAGCTTTTTTAATTCGTGATGGTATCTGCAAGACTCTGAATATCATCAAAAAGCCGAAGGCTAAGATGAATGATATAAATACTATAATTATTCTGATTATATCCATAATTTCAATTTATACTTTAATGATTCCTGTATAGAAAAATTTTATCGTGTAAGATATTATCTAAGTATTCTTCTTAATTAATATAGTCAAGAATAATATTAGATAAATTTTGTATTATATGTAATAAAATTTTAATAGGATAGCTGTTTATTGAATTTTAGGATTGGATGTGATATGGGATTTTGGACATAGAGAATTTATGCGTGTTTCCCGCTTTTTTATTTTTTGCCTGTTTTGTGTTTTTTCGCTGGTTGTTTTGTTCGTCACTCCGGTGGATTTTTATGGATTTTAAATATTTCGAGTTCTTGTTCTATTAATTTATAAAAATCTGCTTTATATGCTGTATAACTAATTAAAATCTCAGTATTAATTTCTGAACAACCATTTTCAAGTTCTTCAATGACATCTTTGATAAATAAAACAAAACCAACAAGAAGAACATGACTGAGACTGATTCTGTGTTTAAACCTGCATGAAAAATTCTGCATACATTCATTTTCAGAAAAATCAATATGAAAGCATTTCCATTTTGTACCGGATCGCCGTTTCTGATAATGCGTTAGATCAGTTCTTAGTTTTTTACCGTTAAGATTCGCGAATACGTGTTTTAAAATTTTTTTAATCAGCGCTGCGATTGTAATATTGTATTTTTCACTGATTTGAGCGAGCTGATTAAATAGTTTTCGATTAATATTCATTGTTGTTGAAAGCATATAATTCTCCTTTATTATATAACGTAAATTTCACTAAAAATGTAAAAATTTTTTCATTTAGAGATGCTAATTTGTAAAAAATTTCTTTTTAATAATTAATATCTTTACAACTTGTATCTGCATTTAATATTTG
>JBFZEW010000210.1:0-4886 GCA_041306665.1 Spirochaetota bacterium
TTTCATTTCAATTACTTTTACATTAAAATCAATATTGCCCAAAGAAGTACCTCCGAATATGATAGCAGGGCTTAATAAAGCCCTGCAGATTTTTTAATTATTTAAGTCCTGCAACAAATGCATTATAATCTTTTTCATTTGTAGGAACTTTGATTTTACCGTCAATAATCGCTTGTTTAAGTTTTGCAACTTCAGCAAGAATTGCAGCTGGAACATGTTTATTTGAACTAGGAGCGATATCAACACCGCCTTCTTTCAAACCGTACACGATAGTCTGTCCGCCTTTGAATGTGCCATTAGCCAAATCTTTTGTAACATTGAAAACAGCGTTATCAACGCGTTTCATTGCGCTTGTAAGTACATTGTTCGGAGCAAGAAAATTCTGGTCTTTATCAACACCGATCGCCCATTTTTTCTGCTCTTTAGCTGCTTCGATTACACCGTCACCTACTCCGCCGGCAGCATGGAAAACAACATCCGCACCTTTCTGATACATCTGATTCGCGATTGCTTTTCCTTTTGCAGCGTCAACAAATGATTCAGCATACTGATCAGCTATTTCAACTTTTTTGTTCGCGTATTTTACGCCTGCTTTATAACCGAATTCGAATGGAGGAATTACAGGAATATGCATTCCGCCTACAAATCCTACTTTGTTCGTTTTAGTCATTTTCCCTGCGATGTAACCAACAAGGAAAGATGCTTCTTCTGCTTTGAAAACTACAGCTGCAAGGTTTTTTGGAGTCTTGTCGTATGCGTAGTCGATTATGGCAAAATTAACTTTAGGATTTGATTTCGCTGCGTCTAAAACCACGTCACCCATTAGAAATCCGATACCCCAAATTAATTCGTTTCCGCCGTCAATTAGCGTTTCGAAGTTAGGGGAATAATCAGCATCCTGTTTTGATTCTTTGAAAGAAACTTTTACTCCAAGTTCTTTCCCTGCTCTTTGAAGACCTTCCCATGCAGACTGATTAAATGACTGGTCATTTACACCGCCTGTATCTGTTACCATTGCAACTTTGAATGTTTTTGCTCCATACACTGAAAACATGCATACAGCGATGAAGAGCGTCATCAAACCTAAAACCAATGACTTTTTCATTACTTTCTCCTTATTATTTAAAAAAATTTTTTTTACAGATAGCAGTTTACTAAGAAAATTGTTAATGTCAAGAATTATAAAACTGACACAATTTCCGTAATCCATGAACAGAACTTTTCTGAAACACTTTTTGCCGTATCAACAACCGCGTCGTGATCATGACCCGTCGTTGAAATTCCCGTAGCCATGTTTGTTATGCAGCTTATTCCAAGAACGTCTAGACCAAGATAGTTTGCTGTGATTACTTCTGGAACAGTCGACATGCCCACAGCATCAGCACCTATCGCCGCGAGATATCTTATTTCAGCTGCCGATTCATAGTAAGGCCCGTTAAGCCCGGCATAAATCCCTTTTATGAATTCAATATTTTTTTTCTTCGCGGTTTTTTCAGCTATTGCTGTTAAATATTTCTTATACGCTTCCGTCATGTCGGGAAAGCGCTTGCCGAATCTTTCATCATTCGCGCCGATGAGCGGGTTCGTGCCGAAAAGATTAATATGATCTTCAATGATCATAAGCGTTCCCGGGCTGAAAGTTTTATTTATTCCTCCTGCCGCATTGCTGACAATCAGTTTCTTAATGCCCATCAGTTTCATTGCGTAAACAGGATATGCCACTTCCTTCATAGCGTAACCTTCGTAAAAATGAAATCTTCCCTGCATTGCCATTACATCTTTACCGCCCAGTCTTCCGAATACAAGACGGCCAGCATGGCCTGAAACAGTTGAAACCGGGAAATCAGGAATATTCGCATATTCAATTGACTGCTGATCTTCGATGCCGCTGACAAGATCGCCTAAACCGGAACCAAGTATTACCGCGATTTCAGGACGGTATTTTGTTTGTGATAAAATATATTGTGCTGTTTTTTCGACTTTTGAGTACATTGTCAAATATCTCCAGATTAAATAATATCTAATTTATAACTTTTGTAATTCTGAGATGTTTTTTTAAATTGAAAACCCATTTTAAGCAAATATTTTTCATGTTCCGCGTTGAAAGCGTGCGCGGTGAAACCTTTAATTTTTTCTTTTTTAAAATATTCATGGATGTTTCCAAAGAAAAATTTTCCAAGCTTAAGATCTCTGTATTCAGGAGATACATAATCAAGATAAACATGAAAATAACCGTCATTCGCTTTTTCTCCCGCGACAATTCCGGCTATTGAAACATTTCTGAGAAGATAAAAATACGTTAACGTTTTTTCTTTTTTAGACGTGAACTCGGGAAAATAATTTGCAATATCATCTTTAAAAAATTCAATAAAATAATGGAGATACTCCGAAGTGGAATTTACCTGCTGCATTGTGAAAAATTCGCTTGTCCGGTACATTCGAATTAAATAGTAAACATCGGCAAACGCGATAAATCCGTTCAGCAATGCGACCGGATATGCGTTGATTATGAAACCATAAGCTGAAAAAAGCGCGTCGCCGAAAAGATTGTACCAAAGCAAATTTACAATTGAACTCATCATTAGTGAAACAGCAACTACGACCGATGCAACATAACCTACAATCTCAACCCAATTTAAATTTTCAAACATCACTTTACCTCGTGGTCAAATCTGAATGCGTACGGCAACAGATCGGATATTTTATATTGCTTATAAACTTTTTTTATGTTCGCGAGAATGATAATAGTTGAATCATCAGAAAACTCGGACATTACTTCGCGGCACGCACCGCATGGAGATATTGGACCGGTAGTGTGCGCGACAACGGCAATCAGTTTTATTTTTTTCAATCCATTCGTAACAGCGTTTCCTATCGCGTTTCTTTCTGCGCAAATTGTCAGCCCGTAGGATCTGTTCTCGACATTAACTCCGAAAAATTTTTTATCATTCTGGTCAATTACGGCACAACCGACATGAAATTTCGAATAAGGGGCATACGCATTCTCCATTCTGACGATGATCTCATCAATCAGCGCAGTAATTTCAATTTCAGTCATCATCCCTCCCGGACTTTTCTGATTAAAATTATACAAAAATATAAAACGGAAGTCAAGATAAAATATTTGAATTATCTGCCGGGTATGATACAATTTAATACTTAATACAGGAGAATTTTATGCATAAATATTCCAATGAATTTTTGAAAGCGATACCCAAAACGGATCTGCATGTGCATCTTGACGGTTCATTAAGACTAAACACATTGATTGAACTGGCGAAAGCCAAAAGCATTCCCCTGCCTGCCTATACCGAAGACGGCCTCAGAGAAAAAGTTTTCCGGAAAAGCTACAAATCGCTTGATGAATATCTTGAAGGTTTCACATATACATGTTCAGTGATGCAGGACGCTGAATCGCTTGAACGCATCGCCTATGAACTCGCGATTGATTCATTCAGTGAAGGCGTCAGATACATTGAAGTCCGTTTCGCGCCGCAGCTGCACATGAGCCGCGAAATGAGTTTCGAAGATGTAATGCACTCTGTGGACATTGGTCTAAAAAAAGCAAGAACGGAAATCAATAATAAAATCATGGGACATGAACCTCTTTTTGAATTCGGCATTATTGTCTGCGCGATGCGCTTCTGCAACATGCATTTTTCAAAATTCTATAATGATTTCTTTCAAATACATAAATACAGCAGTGAAAAGGAAATCATCCGCCAGCTTTCAAATGAACTTGCGATCGCGGCGGTGCAGCTCAAAAATAATTCCATCGTGCAGATAGTCGGTTTCGATCTTGCGGGAAGCGAGGACGGATTTCCAGCGGATAACCACAGAAGCAGCTATGATTACGTTCACGAAAATTTCATGATGAAAACAGTTCACGCCGGCGAAGCATATGGAGCCGAGTCTATTTTCCAGGCAATAACTAAACTTCATGCCGATAGAATCGGACATGGTCTTTTCCTTTTCGAGAAAGATAAAATATTTTCGCCCGACATTAAAGACAAGGATAAATACATCAGCGACTTATCAAACTACATTGCTGAAAAAAGAATTACTCTTGAAGTGTGCCTGACAAGCAACCTTCAGACAGTGCCCGAAATTAAATCAATTAAAGAACATCCGATCGGTAAAATGCTTGAAAACAAAATTTCAGTATCCCTATGCACGGACAACAGGTTGGTTTCAAACACGACTGTTACTGACGAAATAATACTTGCGCTTGAAAATTTCGACATTTCTCCTGATCAGCTGAAAGACATGATCGTCTATGGATTTAAACGTTCATTTTTCTATAAACCATATCATTCCAAACGCGAATATGTCCGCAGTATGATTGATTACTATGAAATGCTTGAAAAAAAATATTTATTAAAAAAGAGTTAAAGATGAAAGTGGAAAGTGGAAAGTTGACAGATGAAAGTCAAAAGTCGAAAGATGAAAGTCGAAAGATGAAAGTCGAAAGTCGAAAGATGAAAGTCGAAAGTACAAAGGTGAGAGAGATTACGTTATTAACCATTAACCACTAACTGTCACATACACATACACATACACATACACATACACATACACATACACATACACATACACATACACATACACATACACATACACTGATTAGCCACTGATGTATACAGATGAAAAATACAATTAGTAATTACTTCTAAGAAACAAAACACATAGGACAGGTTCACGGAACGGATTTTGCCACAGATGAATACAGATAAATACAGATGGTTAACAGATCAGTTAATAACTAACAATGAAAAATGAATAATATTTGAATATATTAATTTATTTAATTTTTACTATTAAAAGCACTATTCACTATTCATCATTAATTGATTTTAACTGCCCGGGAATAGACCCCGGACTGCTCG
>JBFZEW010000211.1:0-3058 GCA_041306665.1 Spirochaetota bacterium
TTTCATTATATCTCCAATGATTTACATGATTATTCACAAGAAACCTCTATAAATTGGACTTTTGATGTACCATAAGTTAATTCATTTTCACGAAATGATAATATCGTAAACAAATCATTAAATAGTGAAATAAATAATAATTCAATAAAAAAATGATTAATGAAATAAAAAAATTACCGATAATCTAATGAGACATAATAAAGGAGTCTGACATGAAAAAAGAACAAAAAAGTTTCGTGACCATGCTTACCCAATATCTAAACATTAAAGGACTTGACATTGTTGTTTATCTTAAAGACGGCAAGGAAATTGAACTCCTTAAAAACAGATACATCGATAACAATGAAATTGTCATGTATGATGGTATGAGAAGAGAAACAAGAATCCCTATTGATAATGTTAAATCCATTGATCTATTTGCAGCATAAAATCCGGCTCAATAAATAAGCCGGATTTATCCGGCTAAAATTTATCACGGCTGAAATCATCTTCAAGCCTGATTATATCATCTTCACCGACGTATTCTCCAACCTGAGTTTCAATAATTACAAGATCAATCTTTCCATTATTGGTTAGTCTATGCTGCTCGCCGATTTTAATGAATGTTGATTCGTTCGGACATATTACCTGAATTTTATCACCAACCTGAACATCGGCAGTTCCGCTTACTACAACCCAATGCTCGCTTCGATGCATGTGCTTTTGCAATGAAAGTCTATAGCCAGGTTTAACTTGTATTTTTTTTATTTTGTAATTTCCCTTGTCAAGAAGAACAGTGTAACTTCCCCATGGCCGGTGTGTTGTCACATGAGTGTCCACTATTTCACGGTCATGTTCAGATCCTTTCTTAAGAAATTCGACGACTTCTTTGACTTTCTGCGATTCACCGCGCCTGCTTATCAGAACAGCATCATCGGTATCAATTACAATAGTGTCTTCCATGCCGAGAGTAACGACTTTTCTGTCCCTGGTCATTATGAGATTATTTTTAGAATTAATAGAAATGTAATTATCCGCCAGAGTATTTCCATTGCCGTCTTTTTCGCGAATGTCATAAATGGAATCAAAACTTCCGAGATCCGACCAGTCGATATCCGCCTTAACAACTGCGACTTTATCCGATTTCTCCATTACCGCGTAATCAATGCTGTCCGACGGTATCTTCATCATGCTTTCCTTGTCGATACGCGTAATATTATCGTAGCATGTAGCGTTTTTCAAAGCTTCGACGCTTTTATTGAAAATTTCAGGAGAGTGTTTTTTTAATTCATCAAGATATTCTCCGGCTTTAAAGACAAACATTCCGCTGTTCCAGTTGAAATTTCCTGACGCGATATATTTACCTGCAGTCTCAGAATCTGGTTTTTCGCGAAATGATTTTACTTCAAAGCATCCGGCGGAAAGTTCTTTTCCGTTTTCAACGTATCCGTATCCTGTTTCAGCATAATGTGGATGAATTCCGAATGTTACCAGTTTATTATTTTTCTGCGCGAGTTCAGCGGCTTTAGCGATGCAGTTTTCATATTCCGCCATGTTTTTTATGAGATGATCCGAGGGCGTAATAAGCATTATTTCATCCGGACTGCACTTCATCGCGGCGAGTGCAATAGCGGGCGCAGTGTTTCTTCCGACTGGTTCAAGAAGAAACGAAATTTTATTTTTTGGGATGCTCAAATCTTCAAGTTGATTCTCGGCGATAAAATATTGATTGGCAGAAGTTACAATCATGAATTTATCACATTTGATATTTCTTTTAACAGTATCCTGAAATAGAGATCCTTCCTTAAGAAGTTTAACAAACTGCTTGGGGAAAAGCTGTCTGGACAAAGGCCACAATCTTGTTCCGCTACCACCGCAAAGTATTATATTAATCATTATTTCTTCCTTAAAATTTAGATTTATTTATGAACATTTCCCGAAAAAAATTCCTTTCACGAAATTTTTGACATTATTTCTTTCCTCACTTGTTCCTGCAATTAAATGTTGAATATCAAGTTGGAGTTTATATTGCTTTGAAAATTCCGCTCACAAAAACATTAAAGATGAATTTATGGAAATTCATAAATACTAATTTTATAATAAATAACTCAATAAAAACAGTCAAGGAAATAATTTAAAGGCGATTTTGAATTATTTATTATTTGTCAAAGCAATATCAATCATATTAGCTGCAACTTTTACTTATTCTTTACCTCAATATCCCATATGCGTAAATTTAACATATATTAAAACATTACATTACAATTTACCGGCGTTCATCATTTAATATATCTTGCTTGATACATTTTGCATTCACGATTCGTGTATATACTAAATTTAAAAGTTCAATTTCATCTTGACAACAGACTGCTGATCACATAAAAAAACTAATTCCAATTGATACTGAAATATCTCAGCGGAGAAAATAATGAAAATATATGCAATAATATTGGCAGGCGGTTCAGGTTCGAGAATGAATATCAGCATACCGAAACAGCTCCTATGCATTGCCGGGAAACCTGTCATTATTCATTCAGCGGAAATTTTCAATAATCATCCAGAAATAGACGGGCTATTCTGCATTTCTAATCATGAATTTTTAATTGAAACAAAACAACTTTTCCAAAAATATAAAATCGGAAAATTAATCGATATTTTTCCGGGAGGAAACACACGCCAGGAATCGTCTTTCATCGCGGTAAATATTCCTTTCATTAAAAATGAAGATATCATTCTGCTTCATGACGCTGCGAGACCTTTTATATCGCCGGATATGATTAGCAGTTTGATTAGCGAAGTAAAAAATTACGGATGCGCCGGTACTTATATTAATTCTACTGACACTGCAGCTATTGTCAATGACGGCATTATAATAGACGTACCGGAAAGAAAAACTGTGTTTTTAACTCAGACACCGCAGGCGTTCAAAACCGAAATTATCCGCCAATGTCATGCCATGGCTTTAAAAGAAAATTTTCAGGCAACAGATGATGCCGGTCTTGCATTGAAATATGGCTGCACGATTAAAACAGTTCCTGGTAATATTAATAATTTTAAAATAACAAACAACGGCGACATT
>JBFZEW010000212.1:0-3600 GCA_041306665.1 Spirochaetota bacterium
ACTCATTCTGTAACCTAAAGTAATCATGAGGGAATTAAGTGTATTAAAAGTAATATTTCCAGTTTTTTCAGAACGAATATTTTGTATAATACTTGTGGAAACACCTGATTGTTCAGATAACTTTCTCACTGAAATATGATTTTCGTCCATTGCTTCAAGTAAAAATTCCTTTAAAAGAAATTTACTATATTCTTTATCAAATAGTTCTTTTTGCTTTGGATCTTGCATTAATTTATCAAATGTTGATAATTTATGTTCTTTTTTATTTTTCATAATAGTCATCCTCTTGAAGACGTTTAAAATATTGGTCTCGACATTTGATTGCTTTAACTTTCTCATTCAAAGGTAACTTTTGTGACTTCTTTTGAAACCCTGTAACTATGATTATTTTTTTATCTTTTACAAAAAAAGATAAAAATCTATCAGGTTGCGGCTTGAAAGCAAAAATATTATCACCTTCATATCGAAATTTAGTTATATCATGAATTTTACCATAATCACCAATGCGTTTAAACAAAAGTAAGACTTTGCGTTTTTGTTGATCTGGTAACTTGGAGTAGTATTCATATGCTTGGCTCTCATTATTCTCATTGAAATACCACTCGAGAGTGTAAAAACTGCCAATATAAGCTGTGCAATTACTTCTATTCATGTCGCAATGTATCAATATATAGATACATTGTCAACTATTTTCAATATTTATTTTGTTTTTTTAAGGGAAAGATGTGAAAAAATTTCATTTAACGTGTAATTTATGCCTGCAGCAGAATCATAGTTGTACGAACGTGAATATGTTGCATAAGTCTGACTGAGTTCATCATAAATCATTTTACCTTCATCTTCAAATTTAAAACGGATTAAATGATCTTTCATAGTTTCTATTGTGTCAAACCACAGATCAAAAGAGAATTCGAGAAACTCTTTAATCGCCTGACTGTGAAATTCCATTGTATAAAGAAGATTTTCATATTGACACATTTTAGACATGTCTCTGACATAGACCTTACCTTTATTTATACTGGTGTCAAATGACAAGGGAGCCGCAAATGAAACATCCGCACCTGTAATATATCTGTACAAATGCAGTTTTTTCAGTTTCATTTTTTCCTCAGTTTTTCATAAAAATTTGTATTTAATTTTATAAAGTCAGGTAAAATTATGATAACTTTATCGTGAAGTCCGGAAAATTTTATAATAAATAATTTTATTGAAATATTGTTCTGCACTGTATATACTTTATTCGAATTATAATTATATTTTAAAGGGTTTAAAAAACATCTATTATGACGTATGCAAACTATTCTAAATTACCGGATAATATGGAAAAATATTTGTGAAATCAGAAAATCAGATATTCGTTGTCGGCGGAGCAAGTGTTGATATTCAGGCATGTGCAAATGAGGCAATTCGTGCGAATGATTCTAATCCGGGAAAGTATGCTGTTTCGTGCGGAGGAGTCGGCCGTAATGTTGCGGTTAATCTGTCTCTTTTGAAGATGGATGTAAAGATGATGTGCATCGTGGGAAATGATTCGGGTGGAAAAAATATTATTTCAGATTTTGAAAAACATGGTATTGATACATCTCTCATTAGTATTGCAAAAGATGAGGATACTGCATCGTACATTTCTCTGCATGAACCGAACGGTGAAATGTATGCGGCTGTTTCGTCAATGGAAATAAATAATAGACTTACTCCCGAAATAGTTAGTGCAAAAATTGAAGAAATTAATCAGAGTTCGGCATGTTTCATTGAGACAAATGTCAGCGCTGATGTTATCAGATTTGTAGCGGAAAATTGTAAAGTCAAACTTTTTCTTGATACAGTTTCTGAACATAAAACGAGAAGAGCAGCCGATTGTACGGGAAGGTTTTATTGCATTAAGCCAAACAGGCAGGAAGCTGAAATCCTTTGCGGTTTTGTGATTAAAAGTAAATATGACTTATTGAAAGCAGCCGATTTTTTTCATGGTAAAGGTGTCAGCAATGTTTTTATCAGCATGGGGAAGGATGGAGTGTTTTTCAGCGATGCGAAGCAGAATGGCATTCCCGAGTTCTGCGATGTTAATGTAAAAAATGTTACTGGAGCGGGAGATGCTTTCATCGCTGCCGTAATTTATGCTGATCTTTCCGGCGCGTCAATTGATGATCAGGCATTATATGGCACGGCAGCTTCAGTAATTGCGCTTGGCAGTGAAGAGAGCGTAAGCAGCAATATTTCCGTTGAAAATATTTTGGATGTAATGAAAAATAAAAATATGAATTTGAAAAGAATATAAGGAGTAATAGATGAAAAATTATATTGATATAAAAGCTGAAGTTAAAGACGCTCTTGCGAAAGGTAAACCTGTTGTCGCGCTTGAATCAACAATCATTTCTCATGGAATGCCTTATCCTGAAAATGTACAGACTGCTCTTGCGGTTGAAAAAATTATCCGTGAAAACGGAGCTGTACCGGCTACAATTGCTATTATGAATGGTAAATTGAAAGTCGGATTAACTGAAAATGAAATTGATGCTCTCGGTAAAGAAGGGCTGGCCGTAACTAAGACCAGCCGTCGAGACATACCTTTTGTTTTATCTAAAAAAATTACCGGCGCGACGACTGTTGCGTCGACCATGATTATTGCCGACATTGCCGGGATTAAAATTTTTGCTACTGGCGGAATCGGTGGCGTTCACCGTGGTGCTGAAAGTACTTTTGACATTTCTGCCGACCTTGAAGAATTCGCTAAGACTGGAGTGACTGTAATCTGCGCGGGTGCGAAGTCTATTCTTGATATTGGTTTGACTCTTGAATATCTTGAAACAATGGGTGTTCCTGTAATAGGATACAGAACTGAAGAACTTCCTGCGTTCTATACGCGTAAAAGCGGATTCAAAGTCGATTACCGTCTTGACAGTGCCGCGGAAATCGCAAACGCAATGAAAATTAAATATTCACTCAATCTGGCTGGCGGAATTGTTGTCGCGAATCCAATTCCCGAGAAATATGAAATGAATTATGATGATATTAATAACGCAATACAGAATGCGGTAACAGAGGCAGCCGAGAAAGGAATTAAAGGCAAGGAAAGTACGCCTTTTCTTCTTGCGAAAATAAAAGAAATTACAAGCGGCAGAAGTCTTGAGTCAAACATTCAGCTTGTTTATAACAATGCAAAATTAGCTGCTGAAATCGCTGTAGAGTATTGCAAAGGGTGAGGAAATAGTTAATATCTCATTACGCATTAATTTTATGATAATGGAGCTTCTAAAAACTAATGTTTTGATATTTCCTTGTCGGCGCAAATACTGGTTTTGGGAAGTACCTATAAGCTGATTAGCCGCAGATGAATACGGATGGTTTGAGGGTGTTTACGTGTTTTTAACCGCAGATGAACGCAGATAGACGCAGATGGTTTGAGGGTGTTTTAGAACAGTGAAGAGTAATCAGTAAACAGTAATCAGTGATCAGTATGTTAGCGTTTACGTTTTAATGGCCACACCCACTATGTCAAGCAGCAGTTAATTTTTTTTTAGATTCTTCATAAAATATTTCACTTTCCCATATTTTATAAATGACTTTTATCCACTTATTTGACAAAGCCCTTAGAGAAAC
>JBFZEW010000213.1:0-6428 GCA_041306665.1 Spirochaetota bacterium
TTAATGGAGAAATTCATAAAACTTCATCGGTTTATAAAATAATGACATTTGATGAAAATGTTGAACCAGCAGAACAGGAAAAACGTCTCAGAGAAGCGGTTATTTATATTACAAATGCGTTTGTCAGAATTAACAGAGTTACTTCTGTTGATGATTCTGATGCTCCTGAGCAGTTTAACATGAAGTCGATGGTTAATTATATAGCGGAAAAAAATGCAGTATCGCAAAAGCTTGCTAAGCAGATTCTTGAAGATTATCATTCGCTTGTTGAAGTCGGAATGATGCTGGATGAACGCGTATCACTCGGTAAAATTGGCAGCCTTTCCATCAAGAAAAAAGAGGCTCAAGGCGCACGAGTGATCAAAAATCCTTCTACCGGAGAGGAAATGACTGTAAGCGCGAAACCTGAGAGATTTGTTCCAAAAATATCTTTCAGTAAAACATTGAAAGAAAAAATCTCACAGGTTGAAACAGAATAATTTTAAAATTTTCAGGAGGAAAATTATGGGTACGTTTTTAGACACAATTCCAGTGGAAGTTCAGGCTCAGATTAAAGATATAACCAAGACTTCCGGACTGGTGTATAATGATGAGTCAATCGAAATGATGGCTCAGGCTTGGGTTGAAAAGAAAAACATTTTCGAAGAAAAAATTAAGGAATTCGGAATGAGTGAAACAGATTATCTTGACAAAGATGATGATAGAGGCGCACTATTAATGACGAATTCCGGTTCGCTTTTAAACATCGGTCCAATGATCGACGGCAAAAGAGAAGTTGAGTACACAAGTATAGGTATTAGAAAAGATGTCCCCGCTTGCGCTTCAAACGGCAACTCAGTTCTGGGTTCAGATGTTGAGATTAACCAGGCGCTGAATTTTGAAGTTGGTCCTGTCGCAAGTACATCTAATATTTTTAAAATAGCAATAGTAGATGATGCTGAAAGTATTGAAGAAGAACAAGAAACTCTTAAAAGCGCGACAATGATTATTACTGATGAATTTATGGATGTGAACAAAACAATAATCGTAAGATAAAACGAGGATATCGGGGGCTGCCTGGTTCGGGCAGCTCTTTTAAATTGCCGACATGATAGAAGATATTAAAAAAATACAAGAGACAATAATTAACACTTTTCTTTTAGGAACAGTTCCTGAAAAGCATGACTTTTTAGATGTTATCAGTGAAGTAAACTTCATGCTGGAAAATGAAAACATCGTGATTCGTCCCCGAGATAAAAATTTTCTTCCTGGCGGGCTTATTAATCTTAAAAAAAACATTCCGACACTGCTGATTCCGGATCTTCACGCGAGGGCTGATCTTTTTTTAAACATCATGTTCTGCGAGGATTATCACGGCAATACTGTTCTTGAAAATTTATATTCCGACAAAGTCCAGGTTGTTGCAATGGGCGACGGCATGCATGGCGAAGCGCGTTCAGCCGAGCGGTGGATGCGTGCGTTTAAAGAATATAAAAATGAATATAAATCGCACAGTTTCATAGATGAAGAGATGTTTGAAAGTTTTAGTTTAATGAAAAACATAATGATGGTGAAAAGTTTTTTTCCTGAAAACTTTCATTACATAAAAGGCAACCATGACAATATTTTAAATGAAAACGGCAACGGAAATTTCCCGTTTGCTAAATACAGCTATGAAGGAGCGATGGTTGAGTTTTACGTGAGAAAGTTTTATGGGGAATTTTTTCTTAACGAATATTCGAGGTTTGAAAAAAATCTTCCTGTTTTTTGCATTGGAAGAAATTTTCTTGTATCGCACGCTCAACCGCAAAGAGCATTCATGCCCAATGAAATTATCAATTACAGGGAAAATCCTGAAGTCATTACTGGAATGACATGGACGGATAACGGTGCCTCGGAAAAAGGCAGTGTGGATTCGATGATAAATCTTTATCTTAAAAATAAAAATTTTAAGAACAAGTACTATTTCGGCGGACATAGACCTGTAAAAAATTTATATAACATAATGCAGGATGATAATTACGTACAAATTCATAATCCCGCTAAATTTATTATTGCATATCTTAAACCAGATGCTGAAATAGATCTTGATAGCGACATTATAGAAATTACGAACAACATTGAAGAAATAATAAAACAGGCTTGTCCTGAAAAGAGGGAATATGACAGATAAAGAAAAATCAGAAATAAACGCAGCAAGAAATAAAATTGGAAAGTATGTTCTTGGCACAAAAATCGCTGAAGGCGGAATGGGCGCCATTTATAAATCGAAACATCCAACTTTAAAAAAAGACATCATTTTGAAAAAATTGACTCTTCGCGCAAGCTCTCAGATTGTCGAACGTTTCAAACGCGAAGCGCAGGTTATGCTGGAATTTTCGAATGATAACATTGTGCAGGTATATGATCATTTTCGCGAAGGAACATCATATTACATTGTAATGGAATTTATTGACGGTATCAGCTTAGATAAACTGATTGAAAAAAACCGCTATCTTCCGAATCATATCGCGCTGCTTTTATTTTATGAAACCTGTAAGGCGTTGAAATACGCTCATAACCGCGGAGTAATCCACCGTGACATTAAGCCGGATAATGTTCTGCTTTCAAGAACCGGTGTTGTAAAACTTACGGATTTCGGAATCGCGCGAACCGAGAATTGCGAAGAGGATGGACTTACTTCTGCGGGAATGACTCTTGGAACGCCGACGTACATGTCACCTGAACAGATTGATGATTCCACAAAAGTCGATAAGCGTTCGGATATTTATTCAATGGGTGTAATGCTCTATGTCATGGTAACCGGGAAAAGTCCGTTTCCGTCCAATCTTGTTCCGCAGACAATAAACGCGATTCAGAAAGGAAAATATGTCAAACCTTCAAAACTGAATCCTAAGATTGATCCTCTCATCTTAAAAATTATCAAGAAAAGCATGCATTGCAAACCTAAGCGCAGATATAAAGACGTTGATGACGTAATGAAGCTGATAGCAAAACGCATCAAGAAATATAAGACTCAGGAAATGGTAAACAATGAAATAATGGAGTTCGCGTATAAACGAAAAGGCGAAGTTAAACGCGATATCAAAGGTTCAATTTTATCGACAGCGAAAAAAATAATCATCGCAGCGGCATTTCTTAGCGTAATCGGCGGTGCGGCGTTGTCCTATCTTTATTACAAAGGATATCATTATGAGTATTTGAAAAACAAAGAATACGGAGCTGTTCAGATAAATTTATTTTTCAACAAAGAGTATAAACTGCCGCAGGATATTTATAAAAAAATTAAAGTCATGAAACTTGAAAACGATAAATTTAATGATGTTATTGATTTCAAAATTCAATTTCATTCTTTTGAAGAAAATAAATTTTCAGTACTGCGTTCGGACAAAACATATCTTACAAACGGGAAATACCGCATTCAGATTGAATTTGAAAATCAACTCATGCAGAGAGATTTTACACTTAACCCGCGTATTATTCAAAATTCTTCCGATGCAACAAAAGATGGATTAAGGGTGGATATTTTTAATAAAGAAATTTCCGGTCTCCCGCTTGATATGAATTACGTTATTAAAGATAATAATACTGATATTACGCAGGAATCACAGCTCGCTATTAAATATAATAATCAGTGGATTCTGTGGGATGAATTTAAAATCAGCGAAGATTTCGCGAAAATATTCATTACAGGCAAGTCATATCTTTTTAAAGCGTCATGCGAAAATTATTACATGCGCTATGTGCGCGCGGATGTTGCGCCGAATCAGACTTTTTTGAACCTTCAGGTAGAGCTGGATCCGGTTCCGGGATATTTATATCTTAAGGCAAATAAAAATGATCTTTCGTTTGCCCTTAACAATGTCGAATATTTCGTAAGCGAAACAAATGCTGCGGATGTTAAAAAGTATTCCGCTAACTCGTCTGAATACTCAAGGTACAGTCTAAGTCCTGGTATATATAGCATTAAGGCGTCTTTTGGTGAAGATGTTTCAACAGTATTTCAAATTCCGGTTGTCTCTTCAGGAAAAGTGCGTCTTGATGTGCAGTATGATGAATTCAAAAGAACAATAAAATTTGAACAGAAATAGGGGGATACAATGAGTGTAACAATAAGAAGAATATATTTATGTGTAATAGGTGTCATAGCAGGAGCTGCCGTGTGGCCTTTTCTGGAGTTGGTGTTGATGAAGCAGGAAAGTATAGGTACGTATTTTCTGTTGAGCGTTGTTTCCGGTCTTATTTTTGGAATGTTTATCGGCGCGTTTTTCGGTGCCGTAAACGGGATTGTTTTGAGAAACAGGTATCGGTTTTTTTCAGGGATGTTAAGTGGCATGCTGTTTGGCTCTGCTGCCGGTATACTTGGATTTCTCGTAAGCCAGGGGCTAATTTTTATTACAGGTGAATTTCTGCTGAAAAATACTCATAGTTTCAACAGTATCGGACTTCCTGTTTCAAGAGCGATCGGCTGGGCGGCGATGGGAGTTTTTATCGGTGTCGGCGAAGGAATCCGCTCAGGTTCGTTCCTGAAAGCAAGAGTGGGAATGTTAGGCGGATTTGTCGGCGGACTTGCAGGCGGTTTCGCGCTTGAATACCTGATATATTTTAAACCTGATTTTTATCTCGCGCGTTTTGCAGGATTGATGATTTTCGGCCTGCTTCTTGGTTTTTTCCTGGGATTAATTGAAAAGAAACTTTCTTTCGGAATTTTCCTTCTTTTGAACGGTAAGTTCAAAGGTAAGGAATACATACTGAACCAAAAAAAAATCAGATTTGGAAAAAAACATTCGAATGACGTTATACTGGATTCTTATGCAGGTGTGGATGATATTCACGCGGAAGTGAAAATCGTCAAAGGGGAAGTTTTCATTTCTCCATTTAAAGAAAAAAATAAAATAATCGTTAATGATAAATCCGTGAATGACCATAAACTCATTATTGACGATGTAATACAAATCGGTACTGCTAAATTTATATATAGGTTTTAGGAGAAAATCATGAAAAAAATATTTTGTTTGTTACTTTCGGTTTTTTCAGCTGCTGTAATCTCTGCGGCTGAGCCAGTTATTTCTCAGATAGATACTTCTGATTTATTCATTAATCAGAAAATAAAAATGTATGTTAATGTTACTGATAAAAACGGTCAGCCGGTTAATGTTGTTTCTGCAGATGATCTCGAAATTTATGAATCATCTTCCGCAGCTCCGGAGCGAGAAGTTAAAATTGACAATGCCACTGTTTCAATACAGGGTAACATTAATCAAAGCAATGGAATTAATTTTTATCTCATGCTTGATAATTCCGGAAGCATGTATATGGGCATGAACGGGAAAAATACTTCCAGTGAAGAGGATATGCGGATTAATCTCGCAAAGTCAGCTGTTAATTCTTTTCTTTCAAGTATCGACAATGAGGCGGATAAAGTGGGGCTTGCTGCATATAACACTAACTTTAATTCATTTTCCGCTCCATCTTCAAACATTGATAAAGTTACTGGACTTCTGGAAGAAATTTCCAAGCCTGACGCTGAAAACAGATACACAGAGATTTATGCGAGTCTTTGTCTTGCAGTCAATGAATTCCGTGAAATTCACGGACGTAAAGTTATTATTCTTCTAAGTGATGGAGAAAACCAGCCGTATTACAAACTTACCGGGAAAGAACATCCTCTTTTTAAAAATAAAACTTTTGATTATAAAGAACCGATTGAACTTTGTAATCAGGAAGGAATTTCAGTTTTTCCGATCTATTTTGGAACCTCTTCGCAAATGAAAGACAAATATTTAGATGAAATAGCATTTGGAACCGGAGGCCGTGTTTTTAACGCAAATAATAAAAATGATTTAGAGAATGTATATGTTGAAATTCGTAAACAGATTTTAACAGAGTATCTCGTCAGTTACAAGGCTTCCATGATTCCAGCCGACAAGAAAAACGTGCGTCTTGTATATAATTATAACAATGATAAAGGGCAGAGTGAAAGATATTATTTTTCAAGTTCGGTTCTTGGAATGCCGCTGAAAGTTTTCTCATGGCTGCTTTTGTTGCCGTTCCTGCTCGCGCTGATTCTGTTCGGGCTTCTGTCATTGTTGAAATTCGAAAATAAAAACAACGGAGCGTATTTACAGCTTCTTGATCGGGGCGTGTCCAAAGTATCAACAAAAGTTTTTTCTCTTAATAAAGCTAAAACAGTTATCGGCGGTTCGGCTAATGCAGACATGACGATAATCGGAAAAAATAATAACATTAAAAATAATCATGCTACGATAGTTTTTGATAAAACAAGACATTGTTACACTCTCGTAAGTGATGGTTTAACCAAAGTCAATAATCGTACTGTAAAAACAAAAATTCTGGAGCCGGGAGACGTTATTAATGTCTGCGGAACTACTGTTGTTTTTGATGATAATCAGAAATAGCTTTTTTGAAATGGCCAGATCGGAAGAGCG
>JBFZEW010000214.1:0-13453 GCA_041306665.1 Spirochaetota bacterium
TGATAATCTAATGAATGATTTTATTTCATGTTTCATGGTAGTTCCGGGAAATGAAAAATTCAAGGGAACTGTAAATGAAACATTTTGTTCGAATCTGGACATCGCGCCGACATTGCTTGACATGATGAATATTGACGTTGAAAATTCATTTCTCGGAATGTCCATTTTTTCTGAACGTAAATTATATCCTAATTTAATAATTGCTGAAAATAAATTAAAAACATCTGTCGTTAAGGAAAGACTGAACGCGGAGCAGAAAAAAATTATCGACGAGTCAGCCTTAACGGAAGAAGAACAAAATCAATTCCGTTCATACCTTGAAAATCTAGCAATGAAGAGAATGATTTACCCTGACGCAAAAAAATAATTTCACGGAGAAGAGAATGATAAAGCATATTGTAATGTGGAACCTGAAAAACAAAAATGATGCTCAAAAAGTCAAAATTAAACTTTTAACAATGCTTGAACATATTCCGCAAATCAAAAAAATGGAAGTCGGGATTAATATAGAGTCCGCGTCAACTTCGCATGATATTGCGCTTGTTACATATCATGACACGACTGAAGAATTGTATGGTTATCAGGATCATGTTTATCATCAGGAGATTAAAAAATTCATTCCTGAATATTGCATTAACCGTTCTTGCATTGATTTTTATGAGTAAAATTTTTTAAAAAATTTATTTTTTTTGATGAAAACCATTGACATTTTAAATTGTTTCTGCAAGATTCATGTCACCGGTATTGAACCGGATTTTAAAACGGCGGGCATGAAATGGCAAAAATCAATTTAAAACAGAAAAAACAGGATTTTATTGATCTTCTGATAAAAGAAAAAATTGAATCTCACATTGTTGACGCTTTCAATGAAGTTGATCAGCAGATTTTTTTCGATACAATGTTCGAAGATAAATTTTACGACAAAGATGTTCCGGTCGGCTATGGTGAACACAGCGATAATTTTCTCATGCTTGCCCGAATGATAAATTTGATGCACATTGACGCGAATGACAGAATTCTCGAAGTAGGCACAGGTTCAGGATATTCCACCGCTGTCTTGTCGCTTCTGTGCAGGGAAGTATTGACTTCTGAATTTCACGAAGAACTCGCGTCGACTGCTAAAGAGCGACTTTACAGTCATGGATTCGCGAACATACGTTTCTATGCGGGCGATGCGACTGAAGATGATAATCCTTTCGGAACAGTTGAAAAAGCAATTATTCATTCTGCGTGCAAAAGGCGTCCAATGGTAATTCTGGCGAATTTAAAACCGGGCGGGACGCTTATTTATCCAATGGGACCTGATTTTTCGCAGCAGATAGTTTCAATAATAAACAGGCCGAATGCCGACACGGGTGAAAATTTTACAACAGGATTTTTCGATCACGGTGTGTTTTCAAAAATCAAAGGTTTTTATGGTTATGATAATCTGGTAAATCCTGATGTTTTTGAAGATTATGAAGACGGCAGTGAAGAGGAAACTGAAAGTAAACCGGTTGCAAAGAAAGGCTGATATGGTTATTCCGGAATTGCATCCTTGTAGCAGTACGGGCAGCCGTGTATAAGTACTTTTTTTATGCCGGCTGTTTCGATATGCGTCGCGTAAAGAGGCTCATCGCGACGTAAAATTCTTGAACATAAAGGGCATTTTCTTCCGGGAATGTAATTTTTTTCTTCAGCGGAAAGATTGTTTAATGTTTTTTCAGCCGCAACAGAAACGGGAATAGTTTTTTTATCTAATTCAATTTCGCAATCCATCAGCTTCGAAACGCCTCTTTTTGTCGCGTCAACTCCGCTTAAAAAATAAAGAAATATTGAAACAGCAATTATGAATCCCATAAATGTGACAAATATTGATATCATGATTTTTTCCTTACTAAAAAATTTATCATTATTGTTTCCTCGTCATATGTTTCGTATGTGTAGTCGCTGAAAATATCAATAATTTCAAGGCCTGACTTTTTTATTAGCTTTTTAATTTTATCCGGATGATAAATTTTCTGAATGTGAGTTTCACTGCAATGTTCACCGGAAGATGATGTAAATTCCAGCGTTGAGGAAATCAGTTTTTTTCTTTTATTGTAAGTGTTTGCCCATGAAATGTCATTCTGTTTATTTTTATAATTCGCCGATTTTTTGTCAAAAAACCGGTAAATGTTATATTCAGTAGTGACATCAAACAAAAAAATGGAGTCATCATGCATGATATTTTTCACGCATTTAAATGCTTTTACGATATCTTTTTCTTTTGTAAGATAATTCAGCGTGTCATGCACGCAGAAAATAAAATCAAATTTTTTTTTGACATAGAAGCTGCGGATATCAGCCTGAAAAATTCTATAATTTTTAAACGAACGCTTTGAGGCGATTAAAAGCATTTCATGGGAAATATCCATTCCATAAATGTCAAGATTATCAGCAGAAAACTTGGCTCCGAATTTTCCAGTACCTGTACCGATTTCAAGAATTGAATCAAGATTCCGGCAATAAGTTACTGCGATTTTTTTTATGTAATCATACCATTCATTGTAATCGACATGACGCAAAAGAAAATCATAATGATTTGCCATTTTTTCGTAAGGCTTAATTTTTTTAATTTCAGTATTGTTCAATGATATGTTCCATTTTTAAGTATGTAGTAAATTTTCGGAAATATGCCTGTATGTATCAAGCATTTCTTTTTTTAAAATTATAAATATTGCGTTTTAACTTAAAAGATGAATGCGCGTAAAAGCCGAGTTCAGCGTGTCTTTTTTTAAAACAGAGCGGAAGGATTTTTTGCCGTTTCCATCAAAAACGGGATTTTCGCCAGAATTGGAATACTTTCTTTTTTTCAGGACGGATTTTTCATCATGCCAGTGAACCAGCGATATTGTGCCTTTTTCAATTTCAATTCCTGTAAAACCTTTATTCCCGATCGCGTATCCTGAATTGAAAATTGAAGGAATTGTCAGGCTTGTGTTGTAAAGAGTGCTAGTGATTGAAGGATATTCCGGATTTTCGGCTTGTTTAAGTTTTTCCTTATTAAATTCGATTTCAGTTTTAATGGAAGTTCTTGTAATCGCATCTTCACATTTGATGTAATTATTCAGCAGAGTTTCAATTGAAAATTTTAGCAAATCAGTATCGGAATATGATTCGAATAGAGGCCGGTGTGTGTGTCCGATTATTGAAATGATTTTTTTTGAAATGGAAAAATCATATACGCGCTGCTCAATTTTGTGTTTCTTAGAATTATCAAGAGAACGAGTGAAATTTTTAATTCCAAGAGGATGAAGCGCAGCTTTGAGAATAAATTCAATTATTGTATTTCTAAAATCTTTGTAGCTTGATACCTGATGTCCGTGAAAAATGAGGATTTCATCCTCATTATAAAGTAATTTTATTCCGTCATAAATTAATGGATATTTTTCCGGAAGTTTAATATTGCGAAGTTTAGAGTCATGATTGCCTATTGTTTTAATAAGCCTGCCGCTTTGATTAAACAGATTAAAGATCTGATAAAGATCATTCCATTTCGTGAAAATTTTTTTGAAAGACACCCGCTGCAGTTCCTCGATGTCGCCGTTTAAAATGAGGAAGAAATCATTTTTAAAATAATAGTTAAGAAGCGCGCTCATGAATATTCCGGAGTTTGGTTTAAAATCATCCCTGACTTTTCTGTTTCCAAGATGCAAATCGCTGAAAATGATTATTTTGTCTTCATTTGTTATTTTTTTAACCGGAACTGAATTATAAAGATTTTCGAGACAGTTCATTTTTTCTAAATGAGTCCTTCCAGATCAAGTTTATTGAAATCATGTATAAGGCTCTCTTCCATGTCATTTATTTCGATCTGCTGTTTTCGCGACCCGCGGTCTTTGTCTGATTTGAAATGTTCAGGAATGTATTCTTCCGCTTGGCCGACTTCGAGGCGTTTATATTCTTTCCATCGTTCGTATATCTGAAGGCAGTCATATTTTAAATTTCTGCGTTTTTTAATGTCAATGTTCAATTTTGTGAAAAAGATAGATAAAAAATCAAGAGTATATTCGTCACGGTCTTTTTCTTTTAATGCTTTTATGTCATGAAGTGATAATCCGTTTTTATTGAAAATATCATCAATTGTAATGCGGATTTTACCGCGAACTATTCCTTCGGAAAGTTTTAGTGTTTTAGCAACATGCTTTGCAATCGCGCCGATGAGAATTTCCTGGTCTTTATACCCGAAATTATTTTTATCTGCCATATTGATGAAATGTTCCTCTTTTGAAATTTAATCAGTTAAATGCCCGTAAAATATAAATGTTGTGTCAAGGCCATGATTCGCGAATTTATATGTTATCATACATTGTTAAGGCTGTATTTTACAAGAAAAATATTTTTTTAGCAATGCTTTTCATTTTGAAATAATTAACATGAAAATACAAAATAACAAGCATCATGTTATTCTGCGGATTTTTTCAGAAAGCCTCGATTTTCTGGTTTCAAAAGCGGTTTTATATTTTTCAGTATTGATATTTCTTTCAACCGAGTTCACAATGTCTTGAGATTCATCATTCAATCTAAGAAGCGCGGCATCAGTATACTCAAGCGCTTTAACATAATTTTTTTCACGGTGCTCGAAATACTTCGCAAGCTCGCAGTATGAAAACAGAGAAGGATATTTCTGCCAGTAATGAACAGCTTTCGCCCATTCATCGCATCTTTTCAGCGTGATGGAATATTTTTCAAAGATAGAAAAATCCTTGTCGAATTCAGTGCCGAGGTATTCGGCAAGGTTCAGAAAGGATTCGGAGTCAACACGGTAAAGATGGCGGGCGATATTTGAAAGAGATTTTGTTTCAAGTTCCGAATATTCACGATTGTCAACAGCATTGAAAATTTTGCTGAAAATGAACATGAGAACATACATTGAAATGATGTCATACTTGTTATGATCAATGATTTTTCCAATAGGTTCGAGGACGCCTTCTTTTTGAAATTCAAAAAATGCTTGCGGAATGGCCCAGCCTGGAATGTCATCGATCCGTTCAAATCCGATGATATATTTTTCAAAAGTCTGAAGAGCGCAGTTTTCCCAGACTTTTTTAAAAATACGCCTCCCGGGGATAATGAGGTCTAGAATCGGAATTTTTACAGGAAATCCTGGAATGCGGTTAATTCTGTAACGCGTTTTAATTAAGGGAATGTCGAAAGTTTTTCCGTTAAAACAAACAACAGCTTTAGCTTTGCAGAAAAAATCAAGCAGATAATTTAATATCGCAGGTTCATCGCTGTAATTTTCCATGAACAGCTGTTCGGTGATGAAATCTTCTCCGTCAATGTAGCCGATTCCGCTGAGAAAAGGATAGTTGCCGCTGCCTGTGCTAAGTGATGTTGTTTCAAGATCAAAGAATAGAAGATCTTCAATTTCGACAGTTTCATCAATGTTAAGGTGCGAAAGAAGAGGACGAATATTTTTTTTTAAAGCTGAAATGTCGATGCCGAAGTATTTATCATTGCAGGCGGTTCTTGTTTCAAAACGCCAGACATTGCCGCAATCAGTAATAATTTTTTCACCGTTTATTGATTTGAGAAATTCAGCAGTATCAGCGAAAAGCTGATTTGGTTTTTCCTGACTTGGTTCATTTTTAACGGATTTATATATGCTTAATTTAGATTTTAAGTCCATTAATCAATGAACCGTATTTCCTTCAATTTGAGAAGCACTTAACATTTTTTCCAGTAATGAGATTGTGAGATGTTTAATATCGGATGCTCCGTCAACAACAGGGCCGATACATCCGGGACAGCCGAAAGCGCAGCTGCATGTCCGGACGGCATTTAAAGCGGCAGCACAGATATCTTCCAGTGAATTGAATATTTTTTCAGATAATCCGACTCCGCCCGGCATTGAGTCATAAATAAAAACTGCTGGTTTTTTGCTGTAAAGCGAACGCGCTTGATGCAGAGAGTGAATATCCGCAATGTCTGAAAAAGTAAAAACAGGAGAAATGTTTTTTATGATATATGAAAGAGAGTATAAAACAGTGCCCGCGAATTCCTTGCCTGCCAAACTTTCAAGAAAATCGACGTCGAAATCAAGCCACGCTGCAGAAGTGTGCATTTCAATTTCAGGAAGATTGACATCCGCCCAGCCTAAATTTTCATGAGTATGAAAGCGTATTTTTTTAAACATCATGACTTTACTTCGGACATTAATCTCACCGCGTGAAATTTCAAAAAAAGTTTTATTTAAAGTTTCGAACGCTTCAATGACATGAATGTCAGTTTTCGTCTGCGAGTCGGTATAGTATTCGGAATCGATTTCATGAGCGTAGGCCATGCGTCTGTCCCAGTCCAGGTTATCAATGTAGTATTGCTGTCCTTGATGAATGTAAACAGCATCATTGTGGATTAATTCAGGCGCAGCATAATAATCAACTTCGCCGATGACTTTGCTTTTTTTTGTTTTATCGACAATGACGAAATTTTCCTGGGCGGCGCTTCGAAGAGAAATGTCATTCGCAGGATAAATGTCGCTCATCCAGTGGTACTTGCCGGATGTTTTTTTTAAAATGTTCATTTCTTCAAGATAGGCCAGCATCTCAGATGTGGTTGAAAGATGTTCCGCGAATTTTTCATTTTCTCCGAATGGAAGTTCGAACGCGGCGCACTTGATGTGATCCATGAGGATTAAAAGATTATCAGGATTTACTGACGCGGTTTCGGGGTTTGCATCCTGGATAAACTGCGGATTAGATGCGATATACTGATCAAGCGGTGAACTTGTTGCTACCATGATCGCCAGGGAAGAATCATTCCGTCTGCCAGCGCGGCCGAACTGCTGCATCATGGACGAAAAACTTCCGGGATAACCTGTCGTAATAACAGCATCAAGCATTCCAATGTCAATTCCAAGTTCAAGAGCATTCGTTGATACGACTCCGTCAATTGTTCTGTCGCGCAACCCTTTTTCAATCGCTCGTCTTTCATTTGGAAGATAACCGCCGCGATAGCCTTTAATGTTCAGTCCATGACATTGTTCGTTAAGATAAGTTGTGATTATCTCAACGCGCATTCTGCTGCGGGCGAAAATTATTGCCGGAATTTTATTTTTAAGAATGAGAGAACCCAGTTTAGCAGCTTCCTTCACGGAAGATGAACGAATGCCAAGCTGTTCGTTCACAACGGGAGGGTTGTATATGACAATGTGCTTTTCGCCCGACGGAGCGCCGTTTTTATCAATAAGCGTTACAGATTTTTCAATTAAACTTTCAGCGTGGGATTTCGGATTATGAATTGTTGCAGAACACATTATGAAAACGGGATTACTGCCATAAAAATTACAGAGTCTTTTAAGCCTGCGCATGACATTCGCGAAATGACTTCCGAATACACCCCGATAAGTGTGAACTTCGTCGATTACAATGAATTTCAGATTCTCGAAAAGCTTTACCCATTTTGTATGGTGCGGCAGGATTCCGCTGTGAAGCATGTCAGGATTCGTAACAACAATGTGACCAGCTTCACGGATTGCTTTGCGGGCGGAAGAAGGAGTGTCTCCGTCAAAGGTGTAGGTCTTGATGTCTTTTCCAAGCTGATCAATCAGTGAATTTAAATCAGTCATTTGATCCTGCGAGAGAGCTTTTGTCGGAAAAAGATAGAGAGCTCGTGCTTCAGGATTGTCGATAATGTAATTCAAAACAGGGAGATTGTAGCAGATTGTTTTCCCGGAGGCAGTCGGTGTAACAATAACTACGTCTTCATTATGCGAAATGTGATCATATGCAAGCCGCTGATGCGAATAAAGTTTTTGAACACCTTTCGCGATATATTTTTCTTTCAGAAGAGGATTGATATTTTCAGGATAATCAGCATATACGGCTTCGATGGGTTCTTTAGTTATCCATAACTTGACGTTTTCCATAAAGGATGGATAATTTTTAAGATAATCAATCAGCTGGCGGATGTTCATATTAACCTACTAAACATTGTTTTAGTATAGTTTAAAAGTGAAAGCTAATTTATCAAGCAGAAAAAAAATGAAAAGGCATAGTTTTTCTGAACACAGAAAAAAATAATTTTAAAAATATTATGATTATACAGTTGTTGCTGGTTTTTTTATTCTTTTTGTATTAAATTTAATCTTTTTTTAAAATAAACAACATAATTTGATAAAAGTTTGCGATATTCATCATAACTATTAAAATCATAACAATTTTCTGAATTAAAAAGTTTATTCATATACTTTAATAAAAGTAAACGCCAAAAAAGCAAAAACCCGATAAAAGCAAGCTTAGAAATTGAAAGCTTATATTTCTGTCTTGAAGTTCCAAAAATTTCGATTTCATTCTCATCAATTGAATAATACAGCGTTTCCCAGTGTTCAGGTTTATGATCCTGATATTCCGTAAGAATTCCTGTAACATGGCCGCATTGAATTGCTTGAATAACCAGTTCAACCAGATCTTTAAAAATCTGTTCTTGAGTTTTATTGTACTTTGCCGCGGCGAAAGATAAAGCATTAAAAAATTTATAATCCACATTTGCGGATGTTCTGTGCTTATTGTTTTTTCCCATTCGTTTGCCCTCTAATTATATAACGAAATTTAAAGAAAAAATGTAAAAGTTTTTTGTAAAATGTACTGATTTTTTTTGAAATTATCTGCAATATATTATCTTCTTAAAACGTATATACTTGCACGTGAATTGTGCATTCCCATAATTTAAACTTGTTTTCTTTTGAACAATATAATATCTTAAATACTAATAATGTTTCCCGGAGAAATCTATGTCTGTATTAAATGAACTGCTTGCAGTCCTTGCCGTGATACTCGGAATTGCCGGTCTTATTGGTTGTATTGTGCCGGTTGCTCCCGGTCCTCTGATAAGCTTCTCAGGTCTGGTTGTCCTGCACTTTACATCATATGCTGATTATAGTTTTACTTTTTTTATGATTATGTTTATCGCAGCTGCGGTAGTGTCAGTGCTTGATTACGTTTTTCCTGTCTGGGGAACCAAGAAATTCGGCGGAACGAAACGCGGTATATGGGGAGCATCGATTGGTCTTCTTTTTGGAATTTTTTTCCCTCCGATAGGCATAATCATTGGACCATTTGCCGGGGCACTTATCGGTGAGATTACGGGCGGCATGAAGTTTGATGAAGCATTGCTTCCTTCTCTGGGTTCGCTAATCGGCGTTGCCGCAGGTATTGTTTCGAAAATGATTGTTAGCGGTTTAATTTTTTATTACATTGCTTCCGATGTAATTGCCGGAATTATTCAGCGGATATAAATTAAAAATTTCTGAATATCTGGATGGTATATGAGTGATTTCTTCTGGACGGAAAATTTATCCATTGATCATGAAAAGATAGATGTGCAGCATAAAGAACTCATCAGACTTATTGTTCATATAGAAGATAATATATCAAATAAAATTCTAATGTTGAACTGCATGAACTTCTTGAGTTTTTGACGGGCTATGTGAAAATTCATTTTACATTTGAAGAAGACTTCATGGGGTCAATAAAGTATCCTGATTTATCGCCGCATCATAAAATGCACACAGATTTCAGAGAATATGTACAAAAAATTCATGAAAAAGATTTATTACATGATAAAATAAATTCAGGTGAAATTATTTCTTATCTCAAAGATTGGCTTAAAAATCATATTCTTTCAGAAGATAAAAAAATTGCCGAATTTATTTTATTACGGAGTAATTCATGAAAACTGAAAAAGCAGTATTTGCAGCTGGTTGTTTCTGGGGTGTTGAGGAGTATTTTTCCGGAATTAAAGGAGTGATATCTGCTGTTTCAGGTTATACAGGCGGGATTACAGAGAACCCGACATATAAAGAAGTCTGTACCGGGCTTACAAATCATGCTGAAGCTGTGGAAGTTGAATTCGATTCGGACGTTATCACTTATAATGATCTTCTTCAACTTTTCTTTAAAATGCATGATCCGACAACATTAAACCGCCAGGGTCCTGATTCCGGTACCCAGTACAGATCTGCAATTTTTTGCATCTCGGAGAAACAGAAATCTACAGCCGAATTATATAAAACTGAATTGAATGACTCTCCGGAATTCCTTGGCAGAATAGTTACTGAGATTACTGAAGCATCGGAGTTTTATCGCGCTGAAGAATATCATCAGAAATATTTCAAAAAAAATCCCGGTCATAGCTGCCGTATTGTATAGCTACAAATTAAGAGTTTTGGTCATTTAAAATTTGACTTTTCTCTTTGAAGAGCGTATGATAAGGTAAATATTCAAATATGCTGTTTTAAGGAAAAGATTATGAAAAGTTTAAAAGCAAAGGCAATTTTTTTAAGTACAGTACTCATAATAACCGTTCTGATCATTTCCACCGCAATAAGTTATTTTATTGCTAACAAGGTTGTTCTGAGTAAAGCAGTTGATAACATTAAACTTGAATCCGCAAAATTAAGTTCCGAATTGGATGGTTTTATTTCTATTCAATCAAGAATAGTAATTGAACTTGCTAATGACGTTTCATATTTCCCGGTTATAAATTTTAACACTGTTATTCCAATAGTTACAAATAAAATGAAAATTAATCCGGTAGTTCTTGATTATTATATTGGTCTTGAAGCAGATGGCACAATGATAGACGGTTCAGGATGGATTCCGGAAGCGGGCTGGGATCCGAGAACAAGACCTTGGTACAAAGAAGCTCAGGATGCACAAGAGGTTGTCATCACTGATCCTTATGTTGATGCAAATACAGGGGATTCTGTTATTACAATCGCCGACAGAATAATGAAAGATGGAAAGCGTGTCGGTGTCGCAGCCTCTGACATTACATTAAAAACAATGCTTGAAATCGTTCAAGCCGCGAAAATGGGTGAAGACGGTTATGCGTTTCTTCTTGATTCAAAGTATAATGTCATTACTCACAGAAATAAAGATTTCATTACTACTCCGGAAGAAAATAAAAATATCGCTGAAGTCAATGATAAAAAATTCGCTCCGATTGCCGCTGCTCTAAAAAAAGACGGGATGTTTTTCGGTATAGAGAAAGACTATGATGATGTTGAAAAATATTTTTATGTAATTAAAATGAAATCTGCTCCATGGTACATCGGATTTAATCTTCCGGTAAGTGAAGTCAGGGCGCCGCTGAGAACTCTTCTTGCCGGTTCCGGAATCGGTCTTCTAATCTCAATTATCCTTTCAATCATCGCCGTAATTGTTGCAATTAACATGGCATTAAATCCAATATTGAAAATTAATGAAAAAATCGGTATTATTGCGAATGGCGATTTGACTCAGGACGTAGATGTTAAATCTAACAGTACTGAGATTATTGTACTGATAAATGCTGTAAAAAATTTAAAAGAGAGTATAACTTCAATTATTTCCGAAGTTAAAAGTTCTTCTAAGGATCTGGTTGATTCAAGCATTGAAATGAAGGATATCGCCGGTTCGTTGTCCGAAAAATCGCAGGATCAAGCAGCTTCTGTCGAAGAAATGACCGCAGCTATAGAGGAAATTTCAAGCAGCATGGATAATGTCGCGGAAGAAGCTAATTCTGAGTTTAAAGAACTCGAGTATCTTGTAAAGAGTATTGAAGAATTATCCACTAGTATAAATGAAGTTTCCGTTGAAATTGAAAGCAGTCAGGCTTTAACCAGCGAAATGAATGTATTTTCTGTGGAAGGGAAATCAACATTAAGCGAATTGAATACTGCGATGGAAAAAGTCATGCAGAGTTCAAATGACATGGTGAACATTGTTGAAATTATAAATGACATTTCCGAACAGATCAATCTTCTTTCTTTGAACGCCGCGATTGAGGCTGCGCGTGCCGGTGATACTGGGCGCGGCTTTGCTGTTGTCGCTGATGAAATCAGTAAACTTGCTGACCAGACTGCTTCGAGCATACATGAAATCAACAGCCTTATCGTTGAAAACAATAAAGAAATCAACAAAGGAAGAAAAACAATAGATAACATGTCATCGGCAATGGAAAAACTTACGGATTCTGTGGATAAATTCTCCGTGTTTATTGTAAAAATGGGTGAGCATTTTAAAAATCAGCGTCAGTCAAACAGCAATGTAATCAAACAGACGAAAGGAGTTGAAGAAAAATTCCATCATATAAGCAATGCTACTACCGAGCAGAAAGATGCCGTTAATGAAGTTGCGAAATCCGTTGTTACAATAAATGAAACAACTCAGGTATCTTCGGAATCTGCTGTTCAGACCGCTGAAAACGCGAAAAAAATTCAGATATTGGTTGAAAGTATGAATGAAAAAATTGATTTCTTTAAAATTTAAATGAAATATATTATTTGACACGCAATATATAATTAAATAATGTTTTTTCATACAATTGAATAATTCAGGATGTGAAAATGAAGAAAATAATTCTAATTGCAGTTCTATTAACTGCTCAAAATTTATTCGCGGCTCCCGTACTTAAATTTTTTTCCGGTGATGTTTTAGTAAAAACATCGTCAAGTACTGTGTGGAACAAACCAAATGTCGGAATGACTTTGAATGACGGCACACAGGTGAAAACCGGCCGCACTGCATACGCGACAATAGATCTTGGCGGCGATGAAATCCGGGTTTCTCAAAACAGTCTCATCGAGATAACCACGGACATGGTTGATGATCAGCCTTCAGGTTTTCTTTCTCTTTTCGCCGGTAAACTTAGTCTGACCATGAATAAACTGAAAAAAAATAACCAGACCTATGGAATACGCACACCGACCGCTGTTGCTGCCGTCCGCGGTACTGAGTTTGATATTGCCGCCGGAGCTGACGGTACAACTCTTGTGCAGGTAAAGGAAGGGACAGTTTCTTTAACGGGAGTCAGTAGTACGGTTTTTATCGGTGCTAACCAGGAATCATCGGTTCAGGTCGGGAAAGATCCTGAAAAGGTTAAAACTTTGAAACCGAAAGAGTGGGATGCATGGCTGGCAGAAAGCGAGAAAAATTTAAAAGGTAATGAATTAAATTACTTGCAGCTTCTCCTCGCGAACGCCGAGCGTCTTGATTCTGAAATTAGCGGTATGGAAAAGCAGAAAGCTGATCTTGAGGCGGAAGCTGCCGTTTATACAGCGAAAGCCGATGAATTTAAAAAAGCTGGTGATAACGTGAATTGGGAAGCAAATGTCCGTCTTTCCCGGGATAAAAGCAGAAAAGCCAGTCTGTTCTATAAAAAATCTTTTTATCAGGCAAGCCGTATTGATTTTTTAATGAAAAATGCACAAAGAGTTTATGAAAGTACTGATAAAAATGTTTCACTTACTGATGTCTATAAAAAGATTGAAATTATTCAGCAAAAGTATTACATTAACTACATAAAATTAATAGAAGAAGAACAAAAAAGGAGAGAAAATGAAAAAAATAAAACTGATAAAAATAATAAGTCTGCTGCTGGTTCTAAGTCTTGCATCATGTGAGTGGTTAGAAAGTGATGAAGATAAAATTAAAAATTTGATTTATGA
>JBFZEW010000215.1:0-3906 GCA_041306665.1 Spirochaetota bacterium
ATTTTTCTGAATTTGAGATGAATGTTTTTTTCATGCGGGAATATATTTCATTGAAATTTTCAGTTTTAAGGCTGCCGAAAGGTATTTGAATGAAATCGCAGGGACAGAGATTCGCGTCAGCGTCAACATATAGATGAAAAATTCCCGCGCTGCAAGCGCAGTAATCTGATGATTCGAAATTCGGCAATGACATGATTTTAATTTTATTTCCGAGGCGATTGTATTTTTTTAAAAATGAATTCACGTAGATGCTGTCGAAATCACCGATACCGGCTGAATTTTTTGAGCGTGGTATTTCGCGCAGAATGCGCAGTTCGTGGGCTCCGGCGTCATTTAGAAAATCGGCGAAAACGTCCAATTCCTTCCACGAGCGCATTGATGAATTCATTACCGCTGACGCTGTCGTGTATATTCCGTTTTGAGAAAAAAGCCTAATTGCCTGAAGAGCGTCGCTGAAAGCGCGTTTTGAACCGCGCCGCGCGTTGTGTTCGCTTTGTATGTGACTGTCAATGCTGACAGAAGCCATGGTTAGCCCGCTCTGTTTTAACGTTTTCGTCCGCTGTGAAGTCAGTCCCGCGCCTGACGTAAAAAGTATTGTGTATGACGCGGCAGATACAGAGGAAATGATTTCTTCAAGATCACTTCGCAATAAAGGTTCGCCGCCGGTAAATCCAACCGCGATTGTTCCGGAATTCTGTATCTGCCGGATTATGTCAATGATTTTGGAAGCCGGCAGATTACTGTTCTTATCGTTCCCGCTGTTGCTGCAGTAAATACATTTATTGACGCAGCTGTTCGTTACTGAGATGTAAACTGACAATGGACTGAAGTTGCTTTTTTTCATTTCCTGAAACAATTTCAATGAAGAGTTGAAACTCGCTGATGGGAAAGGGGCGTACTGGGTGTTCACGTAATATTGATTATTAATTTCAGTGAGCTTTTCGTATTTCATTTTTTTCAGCAGGGCGATGATAAACGGGATCGGAATTCCTATCACGCGGTAATTGATCATTCCTTGAAAAAGTCGCAAATATTTTTTAATTCCTGTAATGTGTTTTGTCATGAATAAATCACATCAAACAGGGATGAAAGAACTACCGGTATGACGATAAAATGAAGTATTTTTACGAAATCTGTTTCCGGTTTAATGAATGAATAAACGACTGACGCTGCCGCGAAGACTGCTCCTGAAAGATATATGACTCCGCACATTCCCGTAAAATACGGAATGAACGCGATCGGCAGTGAAACTGCAGCGAGAAGCTTTCCTGTAAGAATCATTCTTTGCGCGCCGAAACGTCCTGTAAAACCTGAAGTCTGGCTGATGGAATCTCCTTTCCAGTCTTTCGCGTCGCAGATAAATTCATAGGAAAGAACTGTGAAGAATAACCACACAGGGAAAATATAAAGTGAGTTTCTCCGCGGTCCGGGCTCTCCGCCTGACGCGATCGCGAATGAAAGCGGATAGATTGTAATGAAGAGAAGCGACATTATGATCGGTTTAAAGTATGATAATTTTTTTGAAAAAATGTTATAAATAATCAAAGAAAAAATCTGAAGCGAAATTACGGCAATAACGTATTTATTAGTCAGCAATGCCGCGGACATTGAAAATGAAAAAAGCAGAGTGAATAAAATTTTCGCAGCAGGCGCGAAAATAATTTTTCCGATATAGACAGCTTCAGGGCGGTTGATATTGTCGTGTTTCAAGTCCATAATGTCATTCATTAAGTATCCCGCGCATAACAACAAAAATAGAGACAGTTCCGAGAACAGAAAAACTTTCAGGTTATCTCTCTGAAGAAGGTAATCCATTTGTCCATACGCGTGCAGAGTGATTGTTAAAATGCCGAAGAGAGCAGGTATTGTTTTAGTAAGCCGGAAAGGGGAATAAGCTTTGAAAATGTTTATTTCAATATTATTAGGCTTTGTCATGATTATTAGCATGCACGCTGGGTAATTTATGTCAATCAGTAAAACCGTGGGTGCTGGTTTTAATGATTCATGCGATTGAAATTTACGCTTATTTTCAAAACAATACTGCATTATTTTACTTGTAATTATTCATATGAAATTTTAAAAATGGTTATAATTAAAATTTCAGGAGTTATGCAGGGAAAAATATTTAATTGTTCCGGTTTTAATTCTCGCAGCGGCGGTAACTTTTTCAGCTTGTGATGATAAATCTTCAACAGGCAGTAATGACAACAATGATTCTCCTTTAGAGTTACTGTTTTTTGATGATTTCAACCGCCTGGATAATGCGTCAGTCGGAAACAGCTGGACTGAACTTGAATATAATTTCAGTGAAGCTGAGATATTAAACAATGAACTTGTTTTAACAGGCGGTTGGGACACTGTGCCCACTCCAGATGAACCCATTGCTGCTTCAATTACAAGGAGTTGCGCTATTAATGGGGACTTCCGGATAACAATTAATTTCAAAATAGAATTAGGTAGTACACTTGTTTCTCAAGTCTTGACGCCCGATCCGGACGGACCGGATGAACCAAATGGATATGTGCTTTTTATTTCCAATGTAGTTGATGATAGGTATTTGTGGGTGTACGATTTTCAATGCTCAAATTTTAATTTGATATCGCAAACATTACTAGAGCATGACTTTGATCCTTCTCATGTTTACAAGGTTGTCTTTTATAAAACAGGTACAACAATATCAGTGAAACTCACTGATGTGACCGCAGATGAAGTTATCGGCACAACAAGTGGAGAAGACAGCAGCTTCTCCACGTTTTCAATATTTTCAATTACTGGCGGAGGCGCGACTTCCGGTACAGTTTTTCATAAAACCTATGTAGATGATGTGACAGTAGAGGGTAATTAAATTACCGAAAATAACTCATGAATAAAAGCAGTCACTTTTAATGGCTGCTTTTTCTTTTCATTGACAAAATATTATTGATATTTTCTTATCAATATGATTATATGTATTTAACAATTCTATTTTAGCATAAATATCATTTTAATTCATTAGTTAAAAATTCTTTAAAATTAAATCCGGAGGCTGCCCATGGATGGTAATTTACTTGAGTTGATTAATGAGTACCATGAAGAAGACAAACACACTGACATTATTAAAACTATTCTCTCGCTGGACAAACACAATCTTGATTATGAACTAACATCCTATCTCGCGCGCGCGTATAATAACATTGAAGAATTTGAACAAGCGCTCGCTCTGCTCATGAAGGTTAAAGCTGAAGGAGAGAATGATTCACTTTGGCATTTCCGCGTCGCTTACGCGTATTCCGGTATTAAAGATTACGGAAAAGTTATTTTTCACGCGAAAAAATCCATTTCTCTTGATGCAACGCAGGAAGAGAGTCTCGCTTCAATTCTCGCGGACGCGTATTTCAACACTAATGAAACAGAAAAAGCAAATGATCTTATTAAAAGATACAATCTGGAAATGTATAATCCTGAAGTGTATTCACAGGATGAATGGACTGTAATTGAAAATCATGCGGCAACGTATTTCGGCGAATTTAAAAATGTAATTCATGAAATTGTTTCGCCAGACATTCATGTTGATATTCTTGTAATTGAGCCTGATGAAAAACGGGATTATTACACTCTTGTGACAATGGGAATGGGCGCCCGCAAAATGAATGTTCCATTTGACCTTAAAGATAAAAATGTCGAGCGCGCCGAACTGGTCATCTGTCTGCCCGCGGATTGGCAGATCGACAGCACAGACGAAAAATGGTTCTGGCCGCTCAGATGGCTTAAGATTATGGCGCGGCTTCCGATAAACGAAGACAGCTGGCTGGGATGGGGACATACAGTTCCTAACGGAAAGGCGTTTGCCGATAATACTTGTTTGTCCGGAATGCTTCTCGACCTGCCGTATAGTTACGGCGAAGTGTCTTTTACCTGCGAGCTGCC
>JBFZEW010000216.1:0-10858 GCA_041306665.1 Spirochaetota bacterium
ACATCATTAACCGCATCACTCGCAACTTTGGGGAACATTGGTCCAGGTTTCGGACTTATAGGCCCGACTGAAAATTATCATTTTTTGCCTTCATATGTAAAATGGTTTCTGTCTTTTGCAATGATGGTCGGAAGACTTGAACTTTATACTGTGCTTGTAATTTTTACCAGGACTTTCTGGATACATAAATAAAAGGAGAATTTTAATGAAACTTAGAACGAAATTGGGTGTTTTTTTTATTGTACTGACAATATTGGGAGCGGCAGGTCTTTTTATTTATTTCAGATATTTTTTTACATATGAACAGAGAAATAAATTTACAAGACAGATTGAGACAATAACAGGACAAAATCTTACAATTACACTATTTGATATGAATGGAAAAGTTATTAAACGCTGGACTGGAGTTCAGAAAATTACTTCGGGTGATGAATTTAGAGAATACGTATTTTTCTACACAAAAGACGGAAAATACGTTCAGCTGCCGAATTCTGTATGGTACATTGCCGAAGAGGAATAAGTTTTGAAATTATCTCAAATCTCCATTAAAAGTATTATGGGGATAGGCGAAAAAAAATATTCAATTTTCGCCCAAGAGCTTAATATTAAAACGGTTGAAGACCTTCTTCTTTTCCGTCCAAGAAGATACATTGACAGATCCGTTTGCCTGAAAATTTCCGAAATAAAACAGTCTCAAATTGAAATATCAGTAATTGGTGAAATAATTAATGTAACTCTGGTAAATGCACCGCGTAAAATTCTTAAAATAGAAATTACTGACGGCTCAGGAAGTCTTACCGGAATTTTTTTCGGAGGACTTAAATATTTCGCGAAAATGTTTGAAACAGGCGATACGGTAATTTTTTCCGGTAAACCCGAAATCAGTTACTCTAAATTACAGATGATTCATCCTGAATTCGATTTCATTTCAGACAAAGACGAAGCTGTTAATACAGCGCGGATTGTTCCGGTTTATCCGCTCAGTGAAACACTGCGGCAGAATTACATCAACACAAGATTTTTGCGCAAAATTATTAAAACCGCCGCAGATAGTTATCTGAAATTCGCGGAATGTAAAATACCTGCAAATTTAATAAAAAAATTCAATTTAATAAATTATTCAGATGCTCTTTTATTCACTCACTTTCCTGAAAATCAATCACAGATTGAACAATCCAGAAAACGTCTTGCTTTCAATGAACTTTTTTATTTTCTTTTTTTCATGAACGTAAATAAAACGTTAAATCAAAATTCAAAGAAGAAGGAAAGAATTATTTTTAAAGAAGACAATTTTGAAAAAATAATGTTTTCCCTGCCTTTCAAATTAACTAATGATCAGGTAAATGCTCTTAATGAAATAAAATGCAACATTCTTTCACCTCATCCCATGAATCGTCTGCTTCAGGGAGACGTCGGTTCAGGAAAAACCGTTGTCGCTTTACTTACAATTGCTATTCACGCGCTTTGTGGAAACCAGACAGCTTTCATGGCTCCGACAGAGGTTCTCGCGAAACAGCACTTTGATTTTTGCGCGACATATTTAAGCCCTTTTTTTAAAGTTGATTATCTTACGGGTGCGAGCACAGCGTCTGAACGTAAACTTATTTATGCCGGTCTTGAGAACGGTAATACACTGCTGATAATAGGAACGCATGCTTTATTTCAGGAGAATGTAAAATTTAAAAATTTAAAGTATATTGTAATCGATGAGCAGCACCGTTTTGGAGTCGAACAGAGGATTACACTTCACGAAAAAGGAGACAATCCTGATCGGCTTGTAATGACAGCGACGCCTATTCCGCGAAGTCTCGCTTTAACCGTGTTCGGTGATTTGGATGTTTCAATTATCAGAGAAAAACCCGCCGGACGTAAACAAATTAAAACACTGCTGTTTTCTGAAAACAGAATTCAGGGAGTTTACAATTCAATAAATAAATATATTTCATCGGGAAGACAATGTTATTATGTACTTCCGCTAATTGAAGAAAGTGAAAAATCCGACTTGAAGTCAGCTAAAGAAGTTTTCCAGCATTTATCCGCTTTATTTAAAAATTTCAGAGTCGAGATACTTCACGGGAAAATGAGTTCGCAGGAAAAAATTTCAATCATGAATGATTTCAAGGAAGGTAAAATTTCGATTCTTGTGAGCACAACCGTTATTGAAGTCGGTGTCGACGTTTCCAATGCGAACATCATTGTCATTCATCATGCCGAAAGATTCGGTCTTTCGCAGCTCCATCAGCTCCGCGGCCGGGTTGGACGCGGTAAACATGACTCGTTCTGCGTTTTAATTATTCCTGAAAATTGCTCTGAAGAAAGCCTTGAAAGACTTGCATTCCTTGAAAAATGCAGTGATGGATTTGAAATCAGTGAATATGATTTAAAAACACGCGGCGCCGGCTTTCTTTCGGGAACTGTTCAGCATGGATTTAAATCGGAATTCCATTTTTTAAATCCTGTCAATGACGCTAATATGATTTTGAATGCAAGAGATGATATTTCCATTTTGATATCGAAAATGAATCTTAACGGCAAAATCGGGATTATTCAAGAAATCATTGATGAAAAAAACATGTCAAAAATTTCAGGAGAAAAACTTTTTACAGTAATGTCATGAAAATTAAAAAATAGTTTTTTCCACGAATCTTTTATAAAGGTACATCATTGGAATTGTAAAAAGTTCGCGGGACTTTTTCTTTAAAACTGCGTTTTTATCCAATGTTTTTCCGCTGGATTCGGAAAATTGTTTTGCGGCAAGTTCAATTTTCTGCATGCTTGATTTTAAAGTATTATTGTATTTTTCTTCAGCAACCGATTTTAAATCATTGAACTGTTGAATACTATTAAATTGAAGATTCTTTGAATTTATGTTTTCTTCATACCAGTTAAGAATTCTAACTTTAATGAATTCATCCGGAATGAAACGCGAAAGCTTGTTCTGCCCAATGTCTTTAAAACAGAGTCCGATCTGATCGCTTTCAAAAATATTTTTTATTATTTTAAACATGTTCTCAGGACCAAGATGATATACAGTCAAATCAAGATTTTCACCTGATACATCCAGTTTTTCCGAAAAAATTGAACAAATATTTGAAACATACTGATAAATAAACAAACTGTATTCATCAGACATATTTAATTTTTCGCCGGAAACGTTTCGGAGCATAGCGCGTTTGACATTCGCACTCATCATTTTTACATCATCTTCTGATCGTGTAAAATAAACGATTTTCTGGATGTCTTCAATGTTTTTAGAATATTGAATTCTATTTATTGAAATTGTGTATGGTTCTTTTGTGTTCCAGACGCTGTGTCCAGGGAAATTAAAATTTAAACTTTCAACGTTTGTGTTGTTAGTAACAGGCCTGCCGACAGGAACAGATGCTGTTTTCACGGCTTTTACTGATTCAATTTGCACTGAAGGTTTTTCCATCTTGGGCAGAACATATTCAAGATCGTCTTTTACCTCATTAACAAGATTTAATGGTGTATGATCAAACAATGAATTATAATCGTACTTTATTTCATCACGAAAATATATCCGCTGATAAATATCTTTTTCCAGTACATTAAGGTCATTATCAGGAATTGAAAGTGTTAGACCAACATAGGCAATAAATCTGTCAGTTTTTCGGCAGTATGACAATGAATTCTGAATGATATCGGCGAGAACGCTGTAAAGATCCTTACCTTCCGAGAGAATGCTGATCGCGTCAATACCGTTTCTCAGATCATCAAATTCTTTGCGGATAAAACTGTTATATTCACGAAGTCTAAGAAATATTTCTTTTAAAACGATGAAATTAATTTTATTATCTGAATAATCGCCATCCTGAAAAAAATGTCCAATATCCTGCTTCGCTTTTTTCTTTAAACTGGAATCATTTTGCGAAGATAAAAAATCATTATAATATTTAATCGCATTTTCAACATTTCGTAAATATGAATACTTATACTTCTTAAGAGCTACCTGCACTGAGTCAGGATGACTCAAATCGTTTAATGCACCTTCGATTTTCTTGCAGTTGTCATAATGGATTTGAAATATGTTTATATATCCGCAATTAAACAGAAGAATATCTTTATCACTCTTCAATTTATTTATATATTGGTTATATTGTTGCAGAGATTGGCCCGCAAAATCATCCCCGGTATTTTTATCGGATTTACGGGCCATTTTCTCTTGAGATCTCAGATTACTGTCACGTGCCTGAGTGAAATTATTAGTTTCATCAACATCATTAAGCAGTCTGTTCAGCTCATCATCAATCATAAATAATACAAACCTTCAGATTTAATTTAATTTTTCATTATCAATAATTTCAATAGGTTTATCATCAAGAGGAGCAAGCTCTTCTCCGCGCATAATCATCGCGATTTCTTCAGCATTTAAAGTTTCCCGTTCGATCAGATACGTCGCGATTTTTGTAAATTTCTGCATGTTTTCATTTATTAAAACAGTTGCCCTTTTTTCACATTTTTGTAGAATTGAATGAACTTCTTCATCGATTTTCTGAGCAGTTGCTTCACTGTAATCTCTTTCATGAGCAAGTTCTTTTCCAAGGAAAGGCTGAGAATTGGTTTTGCCCATTTTCATTGGACCAAATACTTTGCTCATTCCCCATTCGCATATCATGCTTCTGGCAATCGCAGTTGCTCTTTCAATATCATTTGAAGAACCCGTAGTAGTTTCTTTAAAAATTAAAGTTTCAGCGATAATACCTCCGAAAAGCATTACAATCTGGTCAAGCCAGTAACTTTCCGGCCGAATATGCTTTTCTTCTTTTGGAAGTGACATGGTTACGCCAAGAGCTCTTCCGCGCGGTATGATTGTAACTTTGTGAATATCTTCGCAATGCTTTGCCGTAAGACCCAAAATTGCATGGCCAGCCTCATGATAGGCGATAATTTTTTTCTCTTCATCCGATATAATCATTGACCTTCTTTCAGGTCCCATCATTACTTTATCTTTTGCTTCTTCCAGTTCAACCATGCTTACCCGTTTCAAATCTTTTCTTGCGGCAAGCAGCGCGCCTTCATTTACAAGATTCGCGAGATCAGCCCCCGTGAAACCCGGAGTTCCGCGAGCAATAACTTTAAGGTCGACTTCCTTCGATAGCGGAATTTTACGCGAATGCACCGCAAGAATTTTCTCACGCCCTCTTACATCAGGAGTAGGAACAATAACCTGCCTGTCAAAGCGGCCCGGTCTTAAAAGAGCAGGATCAAGAACGTCTGGTCTATTTGTCGCAGCTATTATGATAACTCCTTCGTTCATTTAAAATCAGTCCATATCAACAAGCAGCTGGTTTAATGTCTGTTCTCTCTCATCATGTCCGCCGCCGAGTCCCGCTCCGCGAAGACGTCCGACTGCGTCAATTTCATCAATAAATATGATGCATGGTGCGGACTTTTTGCCTTGTTCAAACAAATCCCTGACGCGCGATGCTCCGACACCTACAAACATTTCGACGAAATCTGAACCGCTTATTGAAAAAAACTTAACTCCGGCTTCTCCGGCGATAGCACGCGCGAGAAGGGTTTTTCCAGTTCCTGGAGAACCCATGAGAAGTACACCTTTCGGTATTTTTGCGCCTATTTTTACAAATTTATCAGGGCTTTTTAAAAATTCAACAATCTCGTTTAATTCTTCTTTTGCTTCCTCAATACCCGCAACATCCTTAAATGTAGCTTTTGTTTTTGTATCAGCATGAAGTTTTGCACGGCTTTTTCCGAATGACATTGCTTTATTTCCAGTTGAAGAAACCTGCCGCATCATGAAAAACCAAATTAAACCAATGAAAATCAGCCATGGAAGGAAACTCATCAGCATTGTAAGGAACATGTTGTCTTCAGGCGACTGTACTTCAAGAGCAATATCTTTTTCCAGCAGTTTCGGAACAAGTGTCTGGTCTGAAACAGGCATTACAGTTTCAAAGTTTCTCTGAACATCACCTTTAACGTATGTTCCTTCAATTTTTCTGCTGTCATAAATTTTTAATTTTATTACTGAACCGCTCTCGATTTTTTTCATGAAATCACTGTAATTCATTTTATCGACTTCTTTTTGAGCAGCAAAATTGTCCGAAAATATCAAATATCCCAGTAAGATAATGACTATTATAAGTGCTGCCTGTTTTACTGTCTTATTCATTAAAATCTCCCAATAAGCATAAGCTGTATTATTTTATCCGCGTAAATCTATGATTTCTACATTATTTTACTCTTGCAATAGATAGCAAGTATTTTTTTTGTATTCATATCCACTTTAAAAGCATCGCTAACTCTGTTCGAAAAACTGCAGACTGCATTGAAAATGACTGAAATTATTATACCGTCACTTTCAACAATTGGCAATAATAATTTCTCGGTTCCATCTAATTTGTTGTTAATAATTAACTTTTTCAACCGCTTCATTTTACCATCAGACTCGATTTTATCGCCATTATTCTTCTGCCTGATTTTTAAAGTATTAAGATTATCACAGTTTATAAAAACAGCCTCGCTTTCTTTATCGTTACAGAATGTTTCATAATCAACCATAAATGCCTTGATTTCAAAAAATCCGGAACAATTATTATATGGAAGACTTTTTTCAAGATCAATGCAATGTTCCCAATAATGAATTTCGTACGGCTTATGCTGTTTTATAATCAGAATAAATTTATTACTTTTAAATTTCTTGATAATGTCGATTTTTTCGGATGAATACAGAGTCAGGTTGCTTTTTTCGGCTGAATTCAACAGATTACGATATGATTCCTCCAGCATGTTATTTGTTACATCAATTTTTAAAAATTTGCGGATAACGTCCGAAATAAAATATTTAAAAATAGATTGATCAAATAATACGGGACAAAGTTCAATAAAAATAGAATTTTCACTCGTAGTAAATTTAATCTGATTATATGTATTCTGCCGTATAATGTCTATAGCATCGGTTGAAGTCATTTTTAAATTTTCAATTGAATTATTGACATTAAATCTTTTTTCAATCAGCGGAATTATTTCATTTCGTATATAATTTCTGTCATAGCTGTTGTTTTGATTTGATTCATCCTCCCGCCATGGAACATGTTCCGATTTAAGAAAACCAATTATCTCCTCTTTATCAACGCATAGAAGCGGGCGGATATAATTGTCTTTTTTAGCGGAAATTCCCTGCAGTCCGTAAATCGATGTCCCTCGGAAAATCCGATAAAGGATCGTTTCAACATCATCGCTTCGCGTATGAGCAGTGGCGATTTTATTTATATTGTTTTCAATTTTGTATTTTTTAAGAAATTCATATCGTTTATTTCTCGCGGTGTTTTCAAAGTTATTTTTAATATTACTGAAATCAAAACTTTCAGAAATTAATTTAATCTCGAGACTGACGCATAAGTTTTTTATGAACTGCATGTCTTTATCGGATTCTTCTCCACGAGTCAAATGATTTAAATGAAACGCGTTAAGCTGAAGATTAAATTTTTGCTGAACTGATTTTAAATAATGCAGTAAAAACACAGAATCTTTACCTGCAGAAACGGAGACAAGTATTGAATCGTCAGTTTCAATAAGGTTTTGCTGCCGGATAAAGTCAGTAATTTTTTCATAAACACGGTTCATATTGCAAACATAAAACATGGCGCTAATTTCTCAAGATAAAAATATTTTTTAGTATGAGTGCATTTCTAAAAACACAATGCAAAGGAGAGGTTTACGCAAAGACGCGAAGCCCGCAAATTTTGCAAAGTATATGATTATGCCCACGGGTGATTAATACCGAACAGATAATAAAATTTGATTTATATTAAAATAAAACTTGTTGATTTCAGGAGTAGATGATGATATTATTGCTTATAATAATTTTTTTGGAGGACTAATGGATTCAGCAATTCAAAATTTGATCAATGAATGGAGCAATCCCCCTTTTGATGAAAATACAATAAATGAAATTAAAAATCTTATTTCAGAAAACAATGAAAAAGAGCTTACTGACCGTTTTTACAGACAACTTGAATTCGGTACCGGCGGATTACGCGGAATTATCGGAGCCGGAACAAACCGGATGAACATCCACACCGTAGGAATGGCTACACAGGGACTCGCAAACTATATAAAATCAAAAAAACTTGAATCTAAGGGTGTCATTATATCCTATGATTCAAGAAACATGTCCGATGTTTTTTCAAAGGACAGCGCGGCAATTCTCGCTGCGAACGGAATAAAATGCTACATTTTTAATGAGATTACACCTACTCCATTATGTTCATTCGCTATTCGCGAATTGAAAGCTGTTTCGGGAATTATGATTACAGCAAGCCATAATCCCCCTAAATATAACGGCTACAAGGTATTCTGGGAAGACGGCGGTCAGGTTGTTCCTCCGCATGACGATGCAATTATTGCGGAAGTTGGAAAAATTGATAAAATTGAAAAAATAAAAAGAATGGATTTTGATGATGCAGTTAAACACGGTCTTATTGTAATTATTAAAGATGAAATTCTTGAAAAATATTCCGCTGCTTTAAGTGCCGTTAAAATGAATGATTCAGATTCGAATATTAAAATTGCATATACACCTCTTCACGGCTGCGGATTTAAGGTTGTTCCGGATATTTTAAAAAGATTCGGTTTTAAAAACGTTTATAGTGAACCTGAGCAGTCAAAACCGGACGGGCATTTCCCTACTGTTGTGTCGCCTAATCCCGAAGAAAAAAGCGCGCTTGAACTGGTAATTAAATTAGGAAAAGAGAAAGATGCTGATATTCTCCTTGCAACTGATCCTGACGCTGATCGTGTCGGCGTGGGATTTAAATTAAAATCAGGTGAATATGTTTTAATCAATGGAAATCAGATAGGAACAATGCTTGAATATTACATGCTAAGCAGATTAAAAGAGAAAGGGAAACTACCTGCCGATGCAGCAATTATTAAAACTATTGTAACTACTGAACTACAGCGCGAAGTTGCCGAAAAATTCAACTGCCATTGCGTTGATGTTCTCACCGGTTTTAAATGGATCGCATGTGAAATGAAGAAGTATGATGAAACAAAAAGTAACACTTTCATTTTCGGCGGAGAGGAAAGTTTCGGTTATTTACCTGTTAATTTCGTGCGCGATAAAGACAGCGTCAGCACGTGTTATTTTTTCGCGGAAATGACCGACTGGCTTTACAAGCAGAACAGAACTCTTGAGGACTTCCTTAATGAGATTTACATCAAACATCATCTCTATGTTGAAGATCTTAAATCTCTGACTTTCGAAGGAAAAGAAGGAATGGAAAAAATTAAAAGCATCATGAATGAATTCAGAAACAATCCTCCGTCGGAATTCAACAAGGTCGCTGTCGAAAGACTCGATGACATTCTCTTGCTTAAAAGAACATTCATTCAAGAAAAAAAATCTGAAAAAATTCAGAATCTTCCAGAATCGGATGTTCTGCAATTTTTCCTTGCTGACGGGACAAAAATAACGCTTAGACCTTCAGGTACTGAACCGAAAATCAAGTTCTATTTCAGCGCTAAAATGAAAGTCGCGAATGCTGAAGAAATCAATCTGAAGCGAACAGAAATTCAAGCAGTAATTGATTCATATAAAAAATGGCTTGTCGAAAAAATCGGATAAAAAACGGAGGCTGTTACAACATAACAGCCTCTTTAATTCTATCCATCAGTTCATCCTCTTTCTGACGCATTACTTTTGCATCTTTTTCGTTTTTTTCATGATCATAGCCAACAAGATGAAGAATAGAATGTATGACAAGACGCAGAAATTCTTCTTTTAACGTAACTTCATATTCAATCGACTGTTCATGCGCTTTCTCAAGCGAAAGAAATATGTCGCCAAGCTGTTCATAGTCTTCAATATCATTGTTCGGGAACGCGTCTTCTCTGTAGGCAAAACTTATTACATCGGTTGGTTTATCTTTATTGCGGTATTCTTTGTTAATTGAATGTATATATTTGTTACTGCATAAAATGAGGCTGATTTCTTTTTTTTCAAGTGCAAGTTCGTTCAAAACTGAAAAACAGCAGTCTTTCGCGAAATTTTTATCAATATTTTTAAACTTTAATCTGATATCTTCCGTAAAAATATTAATTTTATTTTGATTTTTCATTTACTTTATTTTCCAGCTCCGTGATATCATGCTGCTCGGGATATTCGATTCTTGTGTGAAAAATGCCGTTCAGAATATTAAGGAAATCTTTTTTAATTTTGTTTATGTCATGCATTGTTAAATTGGAATAATCAAGCTCGCCGCCATTCAGCTTACCGTTGATTATTTTTTCAACCATTTCTTCAAGCTTCTGATAACTTGGATTGTGCAATGATCTTGACGCTGCTTCAATGGCATCTGCTAACATTACGATAGCCGATTCTTTCGACAGAGGTTTTGGCCCCGGATATTTAAAATCATTCTGATTGACTGAACTTTTTCTGTTGTTATTATTCGCTTCTTCAAGAGCCTGATGATAAAAATAGGTCATTGTAGAATCACCATGATGCTCTTTAATGAAATCAATAATGGTTGACGGCAGTCCGTTTTTCTTTGCGATTTCAACGCCTTTCGGTACATGTGAAATAATCAGTCTGCAGTATTCTGCGGGCGAAAGATTGACCTTGTGCGCAGATTTGTTTTCGATGTAAATATGCGAGTCGGAAATTTTCCCAATATCATGATAATAACCGCCTACTCTCGCAAGCAGAGCATTCGCGCCGATATCCTTACATGCTGCTTCAGCCATATTTGCCACCATTAGCGAATGGTTATATGTCCCCGGCGCGTTAATTAGCATTTGCCGGAATATCGGAGCATTAAGGTCGGTCAATTCCAGAAGTTTAAATTTGGTCGTTAAGCCGAAAAGATACTCC
>JBFZEW010000217.1:0-5322 GCA_041306665.1 Spirochaetota bacterium
TTCAATTCTTTGATTGCGTTCATTTTCAAGCTGCTTTTTAAGAAAGCTAAGTTCGTTTACTTCACTTTTCAGCTTTTCAAGATATTGTTTTTGGACATCAAGATCTTTTTCGGTAACAAATTTATCATGATTTTGAGGCTGGTTTTCGTCTGTTTCTTTCTTGATTTTTTCTTCGTGTTTCCTGGAAGCAATCTGTTTAAAGTTTTCAATGTAATCGAGATTTTCGGCTATTTTACCGGTAATTGATTTATCGCTGATACGGTTAAGCAATCCGTCATACAGCGATTTCGCAGTATCATAATCTCCTTTGTTAAGATAATTCTGGGCATTTTCAATCGTCTTTTGGTAAATATTGAAAGGTGAATCATCGGGAATGATAGATTCCGGATTAAACGGAGGATTAAAATCTTCATTTGGTTTAACAAAGTCCGATCTTCTCCGGCTTAATCCAGTCTCTTCATCAGAGCGACGCTTTCTCATCATATCAGTTTTACGCTGATTCAGAATTTCATCAGTTATTTCATCAGTATCGCTTTTTCTTTTTTTCGGAATTTCAGCGCTGCGATCTTGAGAAGTTCCCAAAAAAGTCCACAGCAGAATTCCGAGAATTACGACAATTGCAGTTATCAGCAGAAGATTCATATTATCAGTCACCAATCTTTTTAGAAACAAGAACAAGTGAACTGTGCTTCTTCAAAATGTAAATATTATTCTGAAGTTTTTCCATTTTTTCTTCGACTAAAATATCGTTTGGAGCATTCAGAGCGGTGTCAATGAATCTATACCAGATAGTTCCGGTTACGGGATCAGGAATTTCAATTTTCAGATTATAATGCGATGAATTGAATGCCATGTAAATGTCGTTATCAGTGAACCCTGTATCGCGTATTGTGGACGCGCCATTCAGCAAGCATGCGACTATTTTCGAATTAGGACCCCAGTCAGGCTGGTTTGGAACAGTTCCATGCCATGAAATGTCCGGATAATTATTCAAATGAATTTTTGCGCCTGTAAGAAACATGCTTTGGCTGAGGATGGGATGATTTTTTCTGAAACTGATTAATTTTTTCGTGAATTCAAAAATTGATTTATTTTTTTCAAGCAGCTCCCAGTTGTTCCAGCTTATTTCATTGTCCTGACAATATGCGTTGTTATTGCCGCCCTGAGTTTTGCGGATTTCATCTCCTGACAGAAGCATAGGCACTCCCTGTGACATAAATAAAGTCGTGAGATGATTTTTAATCTGCTTTTCACGCGTGCGTCTTATGAAATCTGTTGGTTCGTCTCCCTCTATTCCAAAATTATATGAATGGTTGTGATTCTCTCCATCGCGGTTGTTTTCTCCGTTTGCTTCATTGTGTTTGTAATTATACATTGTCAAATCGTTCAATGTAAAGCCGTCATGGCATGTAATGAAGTTTATGCTGTGTAAAGGAGAACGGCTGCTGCTTGAGTAAATGTCGGAGCTGCCGGTAATCCTTGTGGCGAAAGTTCCCGACATGTTCACGTCACCGTTCCAGAAACGGCGCACGTCATCGCGGAATTTCCCGTTCCATTCCGCCCATCTTCCTGGAAAGCCGCCTACCTGATAAGCACCGGCCGCATCCCATGCTTCGGCTATAATTTTAGTATTCCGTAAAATCGGATCAGCTTCTATTTTTTCTATCAGCGGCGGGTTGCTCAGAATATTTCCGTTTTCGTCGCGTCCTAAAATTGAAGCGAGGTCAAACCGGAAACCGTCAATATGCATTTCAACAACCCAGTATTTCAGGCAGTCGATTATAAAATCCCTGACAAGATGGTTGTTGCAGTTGAAAGTGTTCCCGCAACCCGAGTAATTTTTATAGAATCGCTTGTCATCCTCAAGCATGTAATAAATTTTATTGTCAATTCCCCTGAAACACATTGTCGGACCAGTGTGATCTCCTTCCGCTGTATGATTGAATACAACATCGAGAATTACTTCAATTCCAGCGGCATGCATGTCGCGGATCATTTCTTTGAATTCGTAATATTGCTCGCCGCAGCGGCCGGAAGCTGAGAACATGCTTTTCGGAGCGAAGAAAGACATTGTGCTGTATCCCCAGTAGTTGGAAAGCTGTTCGCCGGTCATCGGATTTTTGTTCAGGTTTTCCAGTGAATCGAATTCCTGAATCGGTAAAATTTCAATGGCAGTTACGCCCAGTTCTTTCAGGTATGGAATTTTTTCGACGATTCCTTTGTACGTTCCTTTATTCGTAACTCCAGATGATTCATGCATTGTAAAACCCTTGACATGCATTTCATAAATAACGGTATCTTTGAAATGTTTTTTTACAGGTCTGTCGAACCAGTCGAATGAATGATTTATGACGATGCATTTCGGCGCGCCCGGCGCGCTGTCTTTTGTCGAGAAACTCGTGTCTGTAATTTTCCCGTTGACAGTGTTGAATCCGCGCGCATCGGCAAGGTTCCAGTTGAAATTTCCTGTAACAGCTCTTGTGTAAGGGTCAAGCAGAAGTTTGTGTTTGTTGAATCTGTGACCCTTTTCAGGCGTATATGGACCGTCAATTCTATATCCATAGAGCTGGCCTTCTTTGACTCCTTCAATCCACACATGCCATATATCACCGGTTTTATTCATGTCAGTGTCGAATTCGATTTCTCTGAACTTACAGTATGGATCTGTACTTTCAAAAAGCACTAATGTTACTTTTTCGGCATGTCTGCTGAAAATTGCAAACTGGCATCCATTCATGTCAAGCGTCGCGCCAAGCGGCCATGGATATCCCGGCAGAGTCATATTTTCATTTTTTATTTTCGTCATGATTAATCCTGTAATTGTTTTCTTAACTTATTATATACAATATCGGTATAAAATCAAACAATATAGATGAGCATTAAGTAAAATTATTGAAATCTACAGGTACATAATATAATAATGATATATTCTAAATGCATTTGCTTTGTGTTGAAAATATGGAGGATGTTTTGAAAAAATATAGCATAATTATTATTATTTTAGTGCTTTTCGCATGCAAAAAATCATTTATAAAGGAAATTGAGCCGAATAACAGTTTTGATGAAGCGGAAATTATTGAACTGAACAAGGAAGTCCGCGGATATTTAGACTCTGCGTCGGATACTGACTATTATCAGATCATTTCATCGGGAGATACGGTTGTAGCTGTTGATCTCTCAGCCGTAAAAGGCGTCAATCACGCGGTTGAGATTTACTTCGATAACGGCGGTCAGAAAAAACTTGTAAAACTTATAGATGACGTCAGAAAATCTTCCGCAGAAAAAATGCCGAATCTTTTTCTTGAAAGCGGACGTTATTATTTTAAAATAATGTTCGGCGACAGAGATGCCGCCGAAGGAAGCGCGGATTCGCATTATTCTTTTAAACTTACGTCGGGTGAATACATATCATCGGAAAAAGAAGGCAATGATAATTTCGCGAATGCGACTGCGATAGAGCAGGGTGAAATTTACGGCGGATTTTACTATCCGGCATTCGATAAACTCAATAAAACTGCTGGATTTGAATCGAAGGAGATGGATTTTTATGCTGTGCAGGTTGACTGTTCAGCGGAAAATCCTGTACTGCTGGACGTAAAAGTTAGCGGAGTTGAAGGCATAGATTCAGTGTTGAATTTATTCGATCCGTTTCAGGTGCTGATAGAAACTTCAAATAATAATGCCGCAGGACAAGGTGAAAATTTCAGCGACATTGGTTTATCAAAGCCTGGGAAATATTTCATTGCAGTATTTTCGAATAATTTTGAAGTAAATTACGACAAAAAGTACGACATTCAGGTTCTCATAAAACCATTTGATGTATCATCTGAAATGGAGTCAAATAACGATACTGCGCGAGCGAATGTGATATCCGGCAGCGTAATTAATGGTAAAATCTTTCCGGCTTCGGATTCTGATTTTTTTCAGTATAAACCCGAAAGCAGCAACAGTATGCACAGAATAGAAATCATTCCTCCGGTCGGAATGGACATTAAGTTCGACATTATCAGTTCATCGGCAGAGGTTCTGTTTACAGTGGATAATTTTAAAGACGGCGAAAAGGAAAGTTTCCCGAATTTTTATTCGGACAAGGATTTCTATCTGAAAGTTTATGCCGCAGGTTCTTATGCTGACGGTGAAATGAATTATTCTCTGTCGATAAATGAAAGTCAGAAAGACGCAACTGAAGAGGTTGAACCGAATGACGTGATAGCGAAAGCAAATAAGGTGAAAACCAAAATATTAAAAGGTTACATTTCAGGAAACAATGATAAAGATTACTTTCTCGTAGAGCCGGGAACAAGGGTAAAAGTAAAATTCAATGTTTCAGGAATTGAGGAAAGCTTATTTGATGTTTCGATCACTGACAGTCTAGGTTATGTTATTAAAACAGAGACAATCAGCAGTACAGAAGTTAAGCTTATAGAAGAAATGATTGACATAAAGGGCTATGTTGTTATTGAATCAAAGGGGCGCACGTCAAACTTTCCATATTACATTGAGATAGGTGATTAAATGAAAAAGGTCCTTTTTTTGATAATAGCATTAATGTTTTTTGAAGGATGCAAAACAACAGATCCGGGATCAATACCCGTTTCCGGACCTGTATATAAAAAACCCGGTGATTTTAATTTCATCGTGAATGTTCAGGATATAAATATCTCGAATCCCGCGAATGATAAAAGATCTTATTATAAAATTTACATTGATAAAATTGAGTCCGGAAGAACGGCAATCGGGCTTGAAAGCCAGAATAAATCTTTTTCAGCCGCTTTAAGCGTAAACAAGCATCTTCTTGAAGTTGAAAAATATGTGCTTGATGAAACTCAGGGCAAGTACGTGAAAGTGAATAATATCTATCAGCCAAAGCCAGCTTTTACTTATTTTGATATTCCGGCGGACAGGATTGTCAAGATTACGATTATTCAGGATACGTCCAATAATAAGGCAGAGATTGTTTTTGAATACGACAAAGATTAAATTATAGATTCACTGTCTATAAATTCAAAATATTTTGTAACACCTGTAATAGTGAAAAGATTTTTAATGTCACTGTTCATTTCCATTATGTATAAACTTATTTTTCTTGCTTTCAGAGACTGTAAAATTCTTACAAAAGACCCCAAAGCTGAACTGTTCAAATAGGGAACGTATTTAAGATTCAGAACGATTTTCTGCATGCCATTTGCAATGTTTTTATAAACATAGTCTTCCAGTTCCTGAGTTTCCTCGAATGCAATATTTCCTTCAATATCAAATATTTGATATTCATTTCTGATTTTGAAATCTATTTTCATTTTAAACCTGCTGTTTTAATGATGC
>JBFZEW010000218.1:0-3988 GCA_041306665.1 Spirochaetota bacterium
CCATCATCATGACCCGCGCCCGCCGTTCTATCCTCTTCGGATCTTTAGCTGCAGACTTCATAATCACGTCTCCGGCTGATTTTTTTACTGTAATTGTTCATATATTTAACTTTTATTGCAGGAATTATTTCTGTCAAGAGAATATCTTTGTTTTGCTTCATGTTTAACTCACTTGAAAATGCTGATTTTTTTAATATATTTAAGTATTATAATGCCGAAGTTCTAACGCATATTCACAGGAGAACGAGATGAATCTTGATGCGGAAAAGAAGATAATGATGGAAAATCATTTAATTGGACGCGGGATTTCCGATAACAGGGTTTTAAAAGCCATGCAGACTGTCAGGAGAGAGTATTTCATCACTAATGACCTGATTACCCAGACATATGACGATAACGCACTTCCTTCACTCAACGGACAAACCATATCACAGCCCTATATCGTTGCGTTAATGAGCGAACAACTCGATGTATTTCCCGGCGCAAAGGTTCTCGAAATTGGGACAGGCACAGGATATCAAACCGCGATTTTATGGAATTTATCTCATGAAATTTACACAATAGAAAAGAGCGCGGAACTTCAAACTTTCGCGAAAACCAATCTGATAAAATGCGGATATTCAGGAATTCAATTCAGAACAGGGTCGGGGTTCATGGGATGGCCGGAAGAAGCTCCGTTTGACAGAATAATCGTAACTTGCGCGCCGGAAACAATTCCCGACAAGCTTTTATCACAACTGAAAAACAACGGCATTATGCTGATTCCAGTCGGAAACCGCGGAATACAAAATTTAATTAGAATAGATAAATTTAACAATTCAATATTTATCAAAGATATTTGTGCGGTTAAATTTGTTCCAATGATTGAATGAAAAATGAGGAAACGGGATACCAACGGATATCCCGTTTACCAGTAGCATCCCCACTAAAAGGATACAAAGGAGTTTGATTTCTTCATGTAATATATCGTCTGTTTTAAAAAATAATTAAGCAAATTTTACGAATTTTTTAATTTTTTTAAAAAATTGTTTACTTTCCTTTCCTGAAGAATTTATTGAACTTATGAATCAAAATGAAAATCACAAACAATATCTCGCGAAAAACGCAAAGATAAAATCAAATATTTTCTGTCTCCTCGGCGAGGAAGAAGCGTTGAAGTCTGAATTTATCAAAGAAGTTATAAAAAGATATTTCGGAGCAGCATCTGAAATCAGAATTTTCCATCACGACAGCAGCGAAGATTTTCAGGCGTTTATTACATATTCAAGAACAGCATCAATGTTTTCAAACTCCAGAACCGCGATTTTTAATGAAATTGAAAAATGCGTTCAGTCAACGTCCAACATGCAGCTGCTTGATGAACTCATCGAAAATCTTCCCGCGGACACGTTGCTTTTTTTTAAAACTGAATCAAACTCCTTACCCGCCTCATTAAAGAAAATTGAAATGGACACGGTAATGTTCTGGCGCCCATTTGAAAACGAACTCAAAGATCAGATACGCGCTGAATTCGCGAAAAACAAAATTGCCGTTTCCCCTGCTGATATTTCACTTATTCTTGAATACACAGGCCGCGATACTGCCAAAATTAACGCCGCCTTGGAAAAGCTTCAGACTTTCGCGGCAAAAGAATCCGTAAATACCGAAATGATAAAGTATATTCTTAACGATGAAAAAGAAATTTCAATTTTCGACTTCATTGATAATTTGTTTTTAAAAAATCACAATTCATTTATCAACATGCAGAAACTCGCGGACGCGGATACGCATGAGCTTGTAATGCTTGAATTCATAAAACGCGAACTGACAAAGCTGGAAAAATACCACGGCGCCTTAAAATCAACGGGCAATGTTTCAGATGCGCTTAAATCCGCTGGCATTTATTCAAAAAGCAATGAAAGATTTTTGAAATCCGCGGCAATATTCAGCGAAGAAAAAATCATTCAATTGTTTAAAGAACTCTACATCACCGAGCTTTCACTCAAAACAGGCAACACCGGGAAAAACTTAAAAAATCCCATGTCTAATCTGATTTTAGCGATAATTAAAAAATAATTTTTTTATATAACAAATGAAAATTACATTTACTATATTTTGAATATCTGATATTATATCCAAATATGAATCTTGACCAAATACAGAATAATTTAAGCAATTTTCAGAAATTCAACCGCATTAAATACGCACGGTTTCAGCAATTGCTTCCCAATCAGAACTACCAGAAAGTTCTGAACTCTATCCCTCTGCTGCTTTCCGTAAACAATCCCAAACTTCCCGGCTATGTCGATGGAAACATACCATGCGGAGTATGTAATTATTCTCCGGATGTGATTGAAAAAAATTTTTTGGCAATGAAATTCGGAAACACCGCCTTCAGCCTGGAACAGAAAAATCCGGCAGTTAAAATGCTGGCTCTAATCGGAAGCATTGGGACAATCGCTTACAACAAAAAATCCGATTTTGATTACTGGGTATGCATCGATAAAAAACAGTTCAATCCGAAGCAGTACGAAGGATTCCGTCAGAAAGTCATGAAAATTCAAAACTGGGCAACTACCGAAGCCGGAACGGAGATACATCTTTTTATAAACGACATTGACAGCGTGAAAAACAACATTTACGACGAAGATGAAGACGAAGCTTTCGGTTCAACGATCGGCGGAATTTTAAAAGATGAATTTTTCAGAAGTTCCATCATTGTCTGCGGTAAAACTCCATTCTGGTGGGTTGTTCCGATTAATACAACGGACGAAAAGTACGATACCGAGTTCAATGCATTGCCTGAAAAAATCAAGAATGACCTTTTTATCGACATCGGCAATCTTTATAAAATCAGCAAAGAGGAATTCGTCGGAGCTGCGCTTTTTCAAATAATTAAATCGCTCGGCAACCCGTTTAAGTCTATTTTAAAACTGGGGGTTCTTGAAAAATATCTTTTCCAGCCCGAGAACGCGCCTCTTATCAGCCACAAAATCAAACATTTTGTTCAAAACAGTAAAATCACAAACACTGTTCTCGATTCTTATCTGATGATGTTTAAAGAAGTGTACGATTACTATTCTGAAACAATCGGAAAAGATGAAGTACTCAACGTTCTTAAAATGAATCTTTACCTGAAAATCAATCCGCAGCTTTCGAAATACAGCGGAATGACCAACAGCAAAAACATTCCATACCGCGTCGAGGAAATGCTGAAGTACTGTCAAAAATGGGAATGGTCAAAACACAAAATTTTCGATTTAGACAATTTCGACAACTGGGATTTCAACCGCGTGTTAAAATTCTGGGATCAGGTTCAGAAACTCATGCTATTGAGTTATCAGAAAATTTCTTCAAAAATACCGGACCTTAATCTTCAAAACAGAATTTCCGATTCCGACTTCAAACTTCTCGTCAGGAAAATACGGGCGCAGTACAACCGCGGCGAAAATAAAATTTCAAAGTTCATTTCATTCAAAGATTCAAAAAGCGAATCTCTGCTTTACATTGAACCGCTTGCCGACAATGCCACCCAGATGACATGGATACTTTACAAAAAAATCAATAATCCGGGAAACATGCCTTCACCGAACATTGTCATCCACAACTCTGAAAGCCTCATAAAACTGATGGGATGGGCGGTTATCAACGGGGTGTATGACCCGAAATTTTCAAGACTCACCATGCAGTCCGGATATCAATACATCAATAAAGACGTCGCGATAAATTTTTTAAAAGCATTGGGAGAATTTTTCATTGAATCAAGAATGGAAACAAAAAATAAATATATCGTAAAAGACGTTTTCAATATTTTAAATTTTATTTCACTTGATTTTAATTTAAAAACAACCGGCGAAATCAGAACCATCGATCACATATACTACACCTCCTGGGATGAATCCTTCTGTTTTTCTTATAACAGCGCCGCTAATCTTCCCCTGGTTTTTAAAAACACCATTCAGGATTCCGTTAAACAAAAAAAATCGTTTGAAGATTACTGCTACATTTA